>NZ_JAPTFX010000095.1:0-17746 GCF_030985895.1 Stenotrophomonas sp. Sm6012
GGGGGTTGTTTTTTTTTTGCGGGGCCGAGGGACGCGAAACGCGCTACGCGCGCTTCGCCCCAAACGTTGCTGCGCAACCTTTGGGCCCCTCCCTTTGCCGGCCTCTCCCCGCCCCTGTCGGGGCAGCCCCTCAACAGAGGGGCTTGTTCCTCCAGACCGACCCGTAGATCCACGCCATGCGTGGATGCTCTTGGTCGCCTTTCACACTCCCGCGGCCCCTCAAACAAAACTGAACGAAACCTGAAAATTCGCTATCGTAGGCGCCTTCATTCAACGCCGCCCGATCGCCCATGAGCTCGACCGACCACGCTCACGCCGCCTGCGAGAACTGCGACACCGCCCTGCATGGCCATTACTGCCATCGCTGCGGGCAATCGGCGCACAACCCGCTCAAGCATGTCGGCCACGCCATCGAGGAAGTGTTCGAATCCTTCTGGCACCTGGATGGGCGCATCTTCCGCACGCTGCGCGACCTCTGGGTGCCCGGCCGCATCGCGCTGAACTACCTCAAGGGCCGCCGGGTGGGATACGTACAACCACTGCGGCTGTTCGTCATCCTCACGTTGTTCACCTTCTTCGTCGGCAAGCTGTTCGTACACGTCGACGATTTCGGTGTGGGCGGCGGACGCGACTCGGTGTACGCCAAGGCCACCACCGTGGAACAGGTCGAAGCCGCACGCGCACGACAGCTGGCGCTGATCGACCAACAGCAGGCCAGCTCCCCCGCCACCGGCAACGCCGGCTTCGCCATGGCGAAAGCCGCAGTGAATGCCGCCGCCGCACAGCGCAAGGCAGAGCTCGAGGGCACCCGCTCCGTCGCCCCTGCTGAAACCACCACGGGCGGATACGGCACCTTCTTCGATCACACCGTCAACGGCAAACCCTGGGATGCGGACAGCAATCCCATCGTCCTCGATGGTTGGCCGCAGTTCGCCAACCGATGGCTCAACAAGCGCCTGCAGAACGGCAACACCAACATCAAGCGCATGGGCGGCAAGGCTGATCTCTACATGCAGGCGATCCTCACCGCACTGCCGGGCGCCCTGTTCTTCCTGATGCCGGTGTTCGCACTGGTGCTGCGCATCGCCTACCTCCGTCGACCGATGGGCTATCTCGAGCACCTGGTGGTCGCCCTCTACAGCCACTGCTGGCTGATGATGGTGCTGCTGGCAACGTTCCTCGTCGCCGGCATCGGCAATGCCTTCGCATCACCCACGATCGCCACACTCAGCCAATGGCTGTATGCCCTGCTGTGGCTGGCGGTTCCGGTGTACCTGCTGTGGATGCAGCAGCGCGTGTATGGCGGCAACAAGGCGTTCACCGTACTGCGCTACCTCGCCATCGGCGGCGTGTACCTGTTCCTGGTGACCTTCGTGGTGATGTACGCGGCGCTGGCGGGCATTTCGGCCTGAGCGAAAACACGCATGGCGTCTCACCCCTGAATCCGCGTGTGGCGTGGATCCACTGCGGATCGACTATCGTGGGCGCATGAAACTCCGCCTCTACCGCCCCGCGGATGCCAGCGCCTGCCTGTCGATCTTCGACAGCAACGTGCCCACGTACTTCGCCGCGGAAGAGCGCAGCGACTTCGAACGCTTCCTGCTCGTGCAGGCGGTGGACTTTGCCTTCCAGGTCATCGAGCGCGACGGCAACATCGTAGCCTGTGGCGGCCTGTCGTGCCGTGGCGATGGCAGCGCCGGCTTCTGCTGGGGCATGGTCCAGCGCGCGCTGCACCGGCAGGGCATCGGCCGCGAGCTGACGCTGGCACGTCTGCGCCAGGCCGAGGCGGACTCGTCGATCACGCACATCACGCTCAGCACCAGCCAGCACACGCAAGGGTTCTATGCCGGCCTCGGCTTCTACGTGACACGGGTGGTGCCCGATGGCCACGGCGCCGGGATCGACGCCGTGGAGATGGAGCGGAGGGTATAGCCTTCCGCCCCTCCCCGGATCCACGGCGTGCGTGGGTCCGCTGCCGGCCTACTCCCCTCAGAAGCCCACGCGCAGGTTGATCTGCCCGCCGACATCGCGGCGGCCATCACCGTGCTGGCCCTGCACGAACATCGACAGCTGGCTGTTGCGGCCCAACCCGACCGCCACGCCGACCTGGCTGACCAGCGCATTGCGCGCCATCACCGCGCTGTAGACGTCGAAGGCATCGCCACCCACCGCGAAGCGGTTGCGGCTGGCCACGTCGGTGTCACCGGAGGCGTGCTGCCACCCCAGGCCGACGGTCAGCTGTGCCGGGAAACGCTCGCCGCTGCCCACGTCCCAGCGGCCCCGCACGCCCACCGTGCTGACATTGAGCGCGTCCTTGCCGCCTTCCAGCACCAGCGCAGCGCTGCCGCCCTGCTCCGTCGCACGATCGCTGTCGACCCAGTGCTTGGTGAACTGCACGTACGGCTGCAGTTGGGTCCTGCCGTGGGTCCAGGTCCAGCTGCCCTCCACCTGGGCGATGGTCACATCCGAATCCTGGCGGCTGTGCAGGGTCTGGCCCAGCAACGGCACCTCACGGGTGGTGCGCGTGCGGTAATCGCCGCGCGACACGCTGCCGCCCACCGCGAAGCCGTTGTTCCACTCGCCCTGTGCATACAGGCCGAAGGTGGTACCGCGCAGGCGGGCACGCGAGTTGCGATCGTACAGCCGTGTATCCAACCGCTCGCTGCCTGCGGCCGCACCCAGCACCACGTGCTCACCCAGCTGCCAGTCCACGCCGGCCATCACCGCATTGCGGTTGGAACGGATCTCGTCGCCGTTGCCATCGCCATCCTGCTTGAACACCTTGCCGCTGCCGGCCAGCCACGCCGAAGCGCGCTCGCCACGCACGGTGGGCAACTCGCTGCCCAGGCGCTGGCGGATGCCTTCTTCCAGGTAGTTGTCATACAGCAGCACCGCACGGCTGGCCGCATGCACTTCGCCGGAGAGCTGGTCGAATGCGCTGCGCGCAGTGCCGGCGTCGTACATCAGCAGCGTGTTGTACAGGCCCAGCGCCGGACCGCTCTGCGGCAGGCTGTCCAGCGCCGCAGCCGTGTTGTACTGGTTGCGCGTCTTCGCCACGGTGGTGAACGCTGCGGTCTGCGCCACATCGATCTTCAGGTTGGCGGTGTTCGCGGTGTAGACCGGGGTGATGGTCAGGAAGGCCGACGGCGTGGTCGCCGCGGCGAACTGGCCGCTGACGCCGCCGCCCGCATTGACCACCGTGTACTGCTGGCCCTGCTGGTAGCTGGTGCTCGGCGAAATGGTATTCACCTGCACGGTGCTGCCGCCCACATTGGCGCTGCCTCCCACCTGCACCGTGTCGCTGCCGGTGGCGCCCAGATCGATACCCAGCGTACTGCCCGGCGACAGGGTCAGGTTGCCACCGATGGTGATGGTACCGACGCCATTGCCGGTGCCACTGCCGTTGCCCGGGCCATTGCCCGGCGACAGCACGCCGCCGCTGGATACGGTCACGCCACCACCGGTACCGCCGATGGTGCCGGTGCCGGACAAGCCGGTGCCGCTGCCGATGGTCCACTGGCCACCGATGGTGCCGGTGACATTGAGGCCACCGCCGGTGACCTGGCCGGTGCCGCTGAAGCCGCCGCTGTTGCCACCAAGGTTCAGGCCGCCCGGGCCGGCCTGCACGATGCTGCCACCGCCACTGATGCTGCCGCCCAGTGTCGTGGTGCCCCCCGTGTTGATGACCAGGCCGCCGTTGTTGGTGATGTTGCCGGTGATCGAACCACTGGCGCCGCCATTGCCAACCTGCACGGTGCCACCGGCATTGATGGTGGTGCCACCGGTATAGGTGTTGTTGCCGGTGAGGGTGACGGTGCCGCTGCCGGCCTGGGTCAGGCCGCCGCTGCCGCTGATGGTTCCGCCGACGGTGGTGTTGCCGCCGACGTTGAGCACCAGGCTGCCATTGTTGGTGACGTTGCCGGTGATCGCGCCGCTGGCGCCCCCATTGCCGACCTGCAGCGTGCCGCCCGCGTTGATGGTGGTCCCGCCGGTATAGGTATTGTTACCGGTCAGGGTCACCGTGCCACTGCCGGCCTGGGTCAGGCCGCCGCTGCCGCTGATCGCCCCGCCGACGGTGGTGTTTCCACCCACGTTGAACACCAGACTACCGTTGTTGGTGACGCTGCCGCCGATCGCTCCGGTGGCGCCGCCATTGCCCACCTGCAGCGTACCACCGGCGTTGATGGTGGTCGGGCCGGTGTAGGTATTGTTGCCGGTCAGGGTCAGCGTGCCGCTGCCCGCCTGGGTCAGGCCACCGCTGCCGCTGATGGTTCCGCCCAGCGTGGTGTTGCCGGCCACGCCGGACACCAGCGAGCCATTGTTGGTGATGTCACCGACGATGGAACCCGTTGCTCCGCCGTTACCCAGCTGCAGCGTGCCACCGGTATTGATGGTGGTGCCGCCGGTGTAGGTATTGGTACCGGTCAGTACCAGCGTGCCGCTGCCCGCCTGGGTCAGGCCACCGCTGCCGCTGATAGTGCCGCCCAGCAGGGTGTTGCCTGCAACGTTGGAGATCAGTGCGCCATTGTTGGTGATATCACCGGTGATCGCACCGCTGGCACCGCCGTTGCCCACCTGCAGCGTACCGCCCGCATTGATGGTGGTGCCGCCGCTGTAGGTGTTGTTGCCGACCAGGGTCAGCACGCCACTGCCGGCCTGGGTCAGGCCGCCACTGCCACTGATCGCACCGCCGACGGTGGTATTGCCCGCCACGTCGAACACCAGGCTGCCGTTGTTGGCGACGTTGCCGGTGATCGCACCGGTCGCACCGCCGTTGCCCACTTGCAGCGTGCCACCGGTATTGATGGTGGTACCGCCGGTGTAGGTGTTGTTGCCGGTCAGGGTCAGCGTGCCGCTGCCGGCCTGGGTCAGGCCGCCACTGCCACTGATGGTGCCGCCCAGCGTGGTGTTGCCGGCGACGTTGGATACCAGTGCGCCGTTGTTGCTGATGTCACCGACGATCGCGCCGGTCGCACCGCCATTGCCGACCTGCAGCGTGCCGCCCGTATTGATGGTGGTGCCGCCGGTGTAGGTGTTGTTGCCGGTCAGCACCAGCGTACCGCTGCCGGCCTGGGTCAGGCCGCCGCTGCCGCTGACCACGCCACCCACGGTTGCGGTGGTGCCGAGGTTGTAGACCAGGCTGCCATTGTTGGTGATGTCACCCAGTACCGACCCGGTGCTGCCGCCATTGCCGATCTGCAGCGTGCTGCCGCCGTTGATGGTGGTGCCACCGGTGTAGGTATTGCTGCCGGTCAGGGTAAGCGTGCCGGTACCGCCCTGCACCAGGCCGCCGGTACCACTGAGCACACCGCCGAACGTAGTGTTGCCATTGTTGCCGCCGGTGCTCAGGGTTGCGCCACCCAGCAGCACGCTGGACCCGGTCACACCCGCCAGGCCGCCGATGCTCTGGTTGCCGCCGGCACTGATATCCAGTGTCCCGGTACCGGCCAGGTTGACCGTGCTGGCACCGGACAGGCTGCCACCGGCCGCCACCGCCAGCGTTCCGCTGTTGATGGTGGTGGTGCCGGTATAGGTGCTGGCACCACCGAGGGTGACCGTCGAGGCACCGTCCTTCAGCAGGCCGCCGGCACCACCGATCGCACCATTCAAGGTCAGCGCGTTGCTGCCAGGCAAGGTCAGCGTGCCGCTGGCCAGCTGTATGCCATTGGCCAGGGTCAATGCCGTGGTGCCGTCCAGCGTGGCGTTTCCGCCCACCGTCAGCGTGCCGGTTCCCAGCGCGTTGTTGTTGCCCAGGGCAAGGCCACCGGCGTTGAGCGCCACGCCACCGCTGAAGGTATTGTTGCCGCTCAGCGTCTGCACGCCGGCACCGTTCTTGACCAGGCCGCCGGTACCGGTGATGTCACCAGCGAACGTGGTGTTGCCCGCGCCACCGAGTGTCAGCGTGCTGCCACCCAGCGACACCGTGCTGCCGGCCACGCCGGCCAGCGAGCCGATGGACTGCGCGCCCCCTGCACTGATGTCGAAGGCGGTACCGGCATTGGCCAGGGTCACTGCGCCGGTCGCGGCCAGGCTGCCGCCCGCGCCGATCGCCAGCGTGCCGGCATTGATCGTAGTGCCACCGGTGAAGGTGTTGGTGCCGGTCAGGGTCTCGGTGCCGCTGCCTTCCTTGACCAGCCCACCGGTGCCGCCGATCGAACCACTGAATGTGCCGTTGCTGGCATCACCGATCGTCAGCGTATTGGCGCCCAGGTTCACCGTGCCGTTGCCGATCAGGGTGCCGAAGGTCTGCGTGCCATTGCCTGCCGACAGATCGAAGGTCGCGCCCGAAGCCAGGTTGACGATGCCACCGGCGTGCAGGCTCGCGCCTGCGCCCAACGCCAGCGTACCGGCATTGATGAAGGTGCCTCCGGTGTAGCTGTTGGTGCCGTTCAAGGTCAGCGTCGCGGCGCCTTCCTTGGTCAGCGAGCCGGCGCCACTCAGGTTGCCGTTGAAGGTGAGGTTGTTGCTGCCCAGTACGGTCAGCCCGCTGTTGAGGATGAAGTTGTTGGCCAGCGTCACTGCGGTGTTCGAATCGAGCGTGGCATTGCCACCCACCGTTACCGCGCCGGTGCCCAGCGCAGCGTTGTTGCCGAGCACCAGGCCACCGGCATTGAGCGTTACGCCACCACTGAAGGTGCTCGCGCCATTGAGCGTCTGCACGCCGGCACCATTCTTGATCAGGCCACCGTTGCCGCTGATCGCGCCGTTGAAGGTGCTGTCCACCGTGCCGCCCAGGCTCAGCGTGCTGCCACCGAGTGCCACCGTGCTGCCTGCCACGCCGGCCAGCGAACCGATGGTCTGGTTGCCCGCAGAGATATCGAGGGTACCGGTACCTGCCAGGTTCACCGCGCCGGTCGATGCCAGGCTGCCACCAGCACCGATGGCCAGCGTGCCGCTGTTGATGGTGGTGCCTCCGGTGTAGGTATTCGCACCGGTCAGGGTCACGGTCGCCGCACCGTTCTTGATCAGGCCGCCGGTACCGGAAATCACACCGCCCAGCGTCAGCGCGTTGCTGCCCAGAAGATCGAGAGTGACACCCGCTGCGAGCCCAATGTTGTTGCCCAGAGTGACACCCGTCGAAGCGTCCAGCGTCGCGTTGCCGCCGACCGACAACGCGCCACCGCCCAGCGCAGCACCGTTGCCGACCACCAGGCCACCGCCGCTGAGTGCGACGCCACCGCTGAACAGATTTGTGCCGCCTAGGGTCAGGACGCCAGCTCCGTTCTTGACCAGGCCGCCGGTGCCTGAAATCGCACCGTCGAACACGCTGTTGGCCACCCCGCCGAGGATCAGCGACTGCGCGCCCAGGCTCACGTTGGAGCCAGCTACGCCGGCCAGCGAACCAATGGTCTGGTCGGCGCCGGATGTCGAGATGTCGAAGCCGGTCCCCGGTGCAGCAAGCGTCACCGCACCGGTTGCCGCCAGGCTGCCACCCGGGCCGATCGCCAGCGTACCGGCATTGATCAGCGTGCCGCCGGTATAGGTGTTGGTTCCGGTCAGGGTTTCAGTGCCGGCACCGACCTTGGTCAGGCCACCGGTACCGGTGATCGAACCGCTGAAGGTGCCATTGCTCGCCCCACCCACCTCGATCGCATTGGCGCCGAGGTTGATTGTGCCGTTGCCGATCAGGGTGCCGAACTGCTGCGTGCCGTTGCCCGCAGACAGATCCAGCGTGGCGCCGGTGGCGAGGTTGACCGTGCCGGTTGCCGACAGGCTGGCATTGGCGCCCAGCGCCAGCGTACCGGCGTTGATGTTGGTGCCACCGGTGTAAGTGTTGGCGCCGTTCAAGGTCAGCGTCGCGCCGCCCTCCTTGGTCAGGCTGCCCGTACCGGACAGAACGCCATTGAGGGTCAATGCGTTTGTGCCGAGCACGGTCAGCCCGGCATTGAGCGCGATGTTGTTGGCCAGCGTGGCCAGCCCGGTGGTGTCCAGCGTCGACGCACCGCCGACAGTGAGCGTACCGGTACCCAGCGCGGCATCGTTGCCCAGCACCAGGCCACCGGCATCGAGCGTCACGCCGCCACCAAAGGTGTTGGCGCCGGACAGGGTCTGTACGCCCGCACCCACCTTCACCAGGCCGCCGCTGCCACTGATGACGCCACCGAAGGCGGCGTTGCTGGCGGTGCCGAAGGTCAACGAATTACCCCCCAGCGCCAGCGTGGTTCCACCCACGCCATTGAGCGCGCCGATGGTCTGGCTGCCGCCCGCACCGGAGATATCGAAAGCGGCGCCGGCGTTACCCAGAGTGACATCCCCCGCCGCGGCAAGGCTGCCGCCCAGGCCCAGTGCCAGCGTGCCGTCATTGATGGTGGTACCACCGGTATAGGTGTTGGCAGCGGACAGCGTCAGCGTGGTTGCACCGTTCTTGATCAGGCTGCCGTCGCCATCGATCACCCCCGACAATGTCAGCGTGTTGCTGCCCGGCAGGGTCAGCGCAACACCCGAGGCCAGGTTGATCGCATTGCCCAGGCTGACGCCGGCACCTGCATCCAGCGTGGTGCTGGCATTCACCGCCAGCGCGCCACCGCCCAGTGCGCCGTTGGCGCCGACCACCAGCCCACCACCGTTCAAGGTCAGGCCACCGCCGAAGGTATTGGTGTTGTTGAGGGTAAGCAGGCCGGTACCGTTCTTGACCAGGCTGCCGTTGCCCGCCACGACGCCGCCCAGGGTGACGTCATTGCTGCCGCCCAGCGTCAACTGCGTGCCGTTGCCGAAGTTCACTGCATTGGCCAGGTTCACCGCCACCGTGTTGTCCAGCGTGGTGGTGCCTCCGATCGCCAGCGCCCCGGTTCCCAGCGCCCCCGTGTTGCCAAGAACCAGGCCACCGGCATTCAGTGCGACACCGCCGACGAAGGTATTCGCGCCGGACAGCGTCTGTACGCCGGTGCCGGTCTTGACCAGCCCGCCACTGCCATCGATGACGCCGGCAAAGCTGCCATTGCTGGCGCCGCCGAAGGTGAGTGACTGCGTACCCAGCGCAACCTGGCTGCCGGCCACGCCGTTCAACGCGCCGATGGTCTGGTTGGCGCCCGCCGCGGAGATATCCAGGGTTGCACCTGCACCGGCAAGATCCACGGCGCCGCCTGCGGCGAGGCCGCCGCCGGCACCGAGTGCGAGCGTACCGGCGTTGACCGTGGCTCCGCCCACGAAGGTGTTGGCTCCGGACAGCGTCAGCGTCGAGGCACCGTTCTTGATCAGGCCACCGGTCCCGCCCACCACACCGGTCAGTGTCAGGTTGTTGCTGCCCGGCAGGGTCAGCGTGTTGGCGCCCAGGTTCACTGCATTGGCCAACGTCACCGCAGCGCCGGCATCCAGCGAAACGTTGCCGCCGATGTTCAACGCCCCCGTGCCGAGCGCGCCGTTGGCACCGACCGACAGGCCACCGGCATTCAACGCAAGGCCACCGCTGAAGAGATTGCTGTTGTTCAACGAGAGCACGCCGGTTCCGGTCTTGATCAGGCCGCCGGTGCCCGTGACCAGGCCGCCCAGGGCCGTGTTCTGGTTGCTGGTCAGGCTCAACTGCGCGCCGGCATCGAGATCGATTGCATTGGTCAGGTTCAAGGCCACCGAGCTGTCGAGTGTGGCGTTTGCACCGACTGCAAGCAGTCCGGTTCCAAGCGCGCCGGCATTGCCCAGCATCAGGCCGCCGCCATTGAGCGTCAGGCCACCGGCGAAGGTGTTGGCACCGTTGAGGGTGAGCGTGCTGGCACCGTTCTTGACCAGGCCGCCCGCACCGGACACCACCCCGCCGAGCGTGATCGCCTGCGAACCCGGCAGCGACAACACCGCCCCGCTGCCGAGGGCCACGTTGTTGGCCAGGTTCAGCGCCGCGCTGCCGTCCAGCGACGCGCTGCCCCCCACATTCAACACGCCACTGCCAAGTGCGCCACTGTTGCCGAGCAGCAGGCTGCCGGCGTTGAGCGTCAGGCCACCGCTGAAGGTGTTGGTGCCATTCAAGGTCAGCAGCGAGGCGCCGTTCTTGGTCAGGCTGCCGGTGCCGGTGATGTTGCCGCCCAACGTGAGGTTCTGGCTGCCCGGCAGGGTCAGCGCCGCACCCAGGTTGATGGCATTGCCGAGGTTCAATGCTGCGGACCCATCGAGCGTACCGTTTCCGCTGACGGTCAACGCGCCACTGCCGATTGCACTGTTGTTGCCCAGCAGCAGGCCGCCTGCGGCCAGGTTCAGGCCACCGCTGAACGTATTGGCGCCGCTCAGCGTCTGCGTGCCGGTTCCCTGCTTGACCAGTCCACCGGTGCCACCGATCACCCCGGCGAACGTCTGGTTGGTGGCATCACCGAAGGTGAGCGTGCTGCCGCCCAGCGTCACAGTGCTGCCGGCAATGCCGGACAAGGCACCGATGGTCTGGTTGCCTCCGGCCGAGATATCCAGGTCCGCGCCGGCACCGGCCAGGCTGACCGCACCACCGGCGGCCAGGCTTCCGCCGCTGCCCACCGCCACCTTGCCCGCGTTGATCGCCAGGCCACCGGTGAAGGTATTCGCACCCCCCAGCGTCAGCGTGGCCGCTCCGTTCTTGACCAGGCTGCCGGTACCACCGATGGCACCGCCCAGGGTCAGCGCATTGCTGCCCAGCACATTCAGCAGCCCGCCCACGCCAAGGTTGATGCCATTGCCCACGCTCAGCGCAGACCCTGCATCCAGCGTCACCGCACCGCCGACGTTCAGGGCGCCGGTTCCGAGCGCAGCGGCATTGCCGAGCACCAGGCCACCGGCAGCAAGTGACAGCCCACCACTGAAGGTGTTGGCGTTGTTGAGGGTCAGGGTGGTCGCACCGTTCTTGACCAGGCTGCCGGTCCCACCGATCACGCCGTTGAACGTAAGTGCCTGGCTGCCGGACAGGTTGAGGATGCTACCCGCCCCGAGATTGACCGTGTTGCCGAGCGCAAGCGCGCCCGTGGTGCCATCCAGCGTCACGTTGCCGCCGACGCTGAGCGCACCGCTGCCCAGCGCAGCCGCGTTGCCCAGCAGCAGGCCACCGGCATTGAGCGCCACGCCGCCACTGAGATTGTTGACGCCTGACAGGGTCTGCACGCCGGAGCCGAGCTTGACCAGGCCACCCGTGCCTGCTGCGAACGTGCCGCTGTAGCTGGTATTGCCCAGCCCGCCGAGCGTGAGCGTGCGGCTGCCAAGGTTGACCGAGCCGCCAAGCCCAGCCAGCGAACCGATGGTCTGGTTGCCCGCTGCAGACAGGTCAAGGCTGGTGCCGATGCCGACCGTGATCGCACCGGTGGGCGACAGGGTGCCACCCGCGCCCAGTGCCAACGCACCTCCGGCCAGGTTGAAATTGCCGGTCAGCGAATTGGCGCCGTTCAAGGTCAGGGTGCCGGCACCGTTCTTGGTCAGATTGCCGGCACCGGAGATCGAGCCGTTCAATGACAACGCATTGCTGCCCAGCAGGTTCAGCGCGCCGCCACCATTGATCACCAGGTTGTTGGCCAGGCTGAAGCCGGCCGTCGTATCCAGCGAGGCGCTGCCACCGACGGTCAGGCTGCCACTGCCGAGCGCCCCGGCATTGCCCAGCACCAGGCCGCCGGCATTGAGGTTGACGCCACCGCTGAACAGGTTCGCGCCGCCCAGGGTGACGATGCCGGTGTTGTTCACCGTCAGCCCGCCGGTACCGGACAACAGGCCCCCCAGGCCGAAGCCCTGGGCACCAGCCAGGGTCAACCCGCCATTGAGGGTGAAATTGTTGCCCAGCGACAGCCCCGCACCGCTCGCCGCAATCGAACCACCAGTGACGGTGAACAGGCCGGTACCGAATGAGGTGTTGCTGTTGAAGTTCACCACGCCACCGCCGAGGGTGATCGCGCCCGTGCCCGACCACGGCCCCTGCAGGTTCCAGGTGCCGCTGTTGACGGTCAGCTTCTGGAAGCCGATGTAGTTGGTCCAGCCGATGCTCGACACAGGCCCGTTGTTGCTGGCGTTGTCCTGCAGCACCAGGGTGTTGTTGGCGGCACCGGCGCCGACGCCTGCATCAACCGTGCCTGCCGCTGCGACCTTCACCCCGGTTACGCCAGCGAGCACGCCGGCAGGTGCGCTACCGCCACCGGTAACCACGCTGGACCCTGCCACGGCAGTGAAGGTATTGCCGCCTGCGGAATCGCCCAGATGCACACTGCCGGTGATCGTGCCCGCATTGGTGAACGTATTGCCTGTCAAAGCAGCGGTCGAAGCACCGAGGCCGACACGGCCGGTGATGCTGCCACGGTTGGTCACGTTGGCCTGTGCCCCGCCATAGGTCACCACCGACGTCGCATCCGCAAGCTGCCCTACCCCCAGCAGCGACATTCCAATCGCACCATCATTGACCAGCGTGGTGGTCCCACCTGCGGCATTCTGCGCGGTTATCGCCTGGCCGCCGAAGCCCAGCAAGGTGCCGATGTTGAAGATGCCCTTGATCTCGCCGCCGGTCTGGTTGTTGACCGCGATCGTGCTGCCACCGGCGGTGTTGTTGCCGACCACCAGGCCGGCCGCCGCCAGGCTGAGCCCACCGGTCAGGAACGGATCGATCGTGCCGGCGTTGTTGACCGTGGTGTTACTGCCGCTCAACGTCACCGCATTGCCGCCCAACAGCAGAGGCACGCTGAACACCGCGCCACTGGCGATGTTCAACGTCAGGCCGCTGCTCGGGTTGGCGTAGTTGTTGATGTTGGTGGAGCTGTCGCAGTTGACGATCGTGGTGCCTGTGCACGCTGCGAAGGCCGAACCGCTGGCCAGGGTCGCCGCCAGTGCGACCGCCAGCTGATGCGCCCGCAGTCGTGGTGGCCGCTTCGCGGTAACCGCACTTCCGCCGGGATTCTGGGCGACCTCCGATGCAACCTGCATTACGCCAAGGGCGCGATTGAAAACCAGACGGTAAATGCGGTTCATCGGTAAATCTCCATGAAAAGACCGGATGGCACTGCGGGCAGGTTTTTTTGAAGACGATGCGGCGCATCCCGGCTCCCGATGCGGGAACAAGGCCTGCCGGCATTAACTTCTGAAAATCTCAAATCTTCACGCGGGCGCGCAGCGAAGACGACGCGTCAGCGTATCCGCCGGAGCGAAAACTCCCCGATTCCGCTCGACGAATGGCGGCACTGTGCGACGGGCGCCGACAGTGCCGCGTGAATCACCCACATAATTTTCATGACGTGCGTCAAATAAAATACGTGAATGAATTTATTTTGCCGAAAATGCACATTCCCTATTCACGGAAAACACCCAGAGCGCAAATATAACCGCGCGGATAAACTCTCAGCTGCTGGAGAGTTTCATCAAAACCAGGCCAGAAACGATAAGCACCGCTGCGCCGATCCGCATCGGGCTGACCTGCTCACCAAGGAACACAATGCCGACCACGAACGCGCCGACCGCGCCGATGCCGGTCCAGATCGTATAAGCGGTGCCCAGCGGCAGGCTGCGCATGGCCACGGCCAGCAGCCAGAAACTGGCGATCATGCCGACGATCGTGACCACGGTAGGCGTGAGCCGGGTGAAGCCTTCGGACTGCTTCATGGACACGGCCCAGACGATTTCCAGCAGGCCGGCGAACAACAGATAGATCCAGGCCATGACGGCCCTCCTCTTGGTAGGGCCAGGCCGTCCTGGTCATTGGTTCCCGATGCGGGGGAGGTCGTTCCTCCAGGCCGGCATTCTAGCAACGGGGGTGCGCCCCGGCCGCCGTTGCCGGGAACGGGTTACAGCCGATTCAGTGCGCGAAGCTGGCGTCGATGGGCCTGCCTGCGCTAGAATGCGCCTCTGCCATCAGCCAGCTGATGTGCAGTCCGGCTGTGGTCTCTGGCGCATCGCGCGCTGCTTCCCCTGATCCGTGAACTGGCCGCCCACTGGGCGGCCAACGTCTCTATGGTGGCCCCGTCGGCCCCTCGCGACGCTAGGTCGAAAATCCCGCCAGGGCCGGAAGGCAGCAACGGTATCGATCGACGCGGGCGCCGAGGTCAGCCGGCGGGGCCATCGCCTTTTCGGGCGATGCCCGCCGCTTGGGTAGACGCCAACCTTGGTTGGCGCCCTTCGCCCGGCATGGCCCGGCGCTACCGTGCTTCGGGCGTTCCCTGATGGAACAGCATCCGCCACCGTTGCCCGTGCCAGCGCCACAGCGAACTACGCAGCACCCAGCGTTGCGCCTGGCCATCCACGTGATAGCGGCTGCGGTAGCGCACCTGGGCCAGGCCACCGGCCAACAGCCGCACCGCGAACTGTTCCGACTCGATCAACAGCTGCGCCCGCTCCAGCGGAATTTCCGCCAGCGCGGCCGCACGGCCGTAGCATTGGCCGGAACTGCCGATCTCGCTGAAATCCTCGTCCAGCAATGCAGCCAGGCGCTCACGATCACCCCGCACCTGCGGTGCGTGCAGCGCGCGCTCCAGCGCCTCCAGTTCGGCAGCCAGCGCCGCATCAGCGGGCCGGCCGGTATCGTTCATGGCGGGTCCTGCGCCAGGACGTGCGCTGCGGTCGGGCTGGCCAACGGCACGCACTGCCCCGGC
Organism: Stenotrophomonas sp. Sm6012; assembly: GCF_030985895.1. Lineage (NCBI taxonomy): Bacteria > Pseudomonadati > Pseudomonadota > Gammaproteobacteria > Lysobacterales > Lysobacteraceae > Stenotrophomonas > Stenotrophomonas sp. Sm6012. The sequence goes on from NZ_JAPTFX010000095.1 coordinate 14,502, forward strand.
TGCGCCACGCGGTGCCCGCGCGCGGCCAGCGCCTGGCCGTCGGCCGCGCTGGCGTAGTGGTACAGCATCATCCGCGCCTGCAGCTCGGCGCTGTACTCGCGCTCCAGATCGGCCACGCCGGTATGCGACGGATTGCCGTGCAGGCCGCAGTCGTGGGCGATCAGTTCATTGTCATTGGCGTAGCGGGCCAGCATCTCCGGAATCGGGCGGGTATCGCCGCTCCAGGTCAGCGCGCCCTGCAGGCGCAGGCCATAGGCCGTCTCCGGCCAGTGGTGGCGCACCGGGAAGACCTCCAGGCGCACACCCTCGTGCCAGAACGCCTCACCCACCACGACCAGCTGGAAGGCATCCCAGAAGTTGGCACCGCCCTCGGCCAGCACGTTCGGGTAGTCGCCGATGCGTTTGTGCAGCAGCGGCACCACCGTGGCGGGCACATACAGACGCACCTTGCCGCGCCGGTGCGCGTTGAAGAAGGTGTCCACGAACAACCGTTCGAAGCCGGCCACGTGGTCCAGGTGCACATGGGTGACGAACAGTGCCTGCGGCATGTGCCCGTAGTGCGCCTTGAACGCGGTCAGGCCTTCACCGCCGCAATCGATGGTCAGCCACGGACGGCCATCGCGCTCGATCACCGACATCGGCGACCCCAGCTCGACCGCCGACGCATTGCCGACGCCGAGGAAACGCAACGACCAGTCCATCAGGTGCCCCGGTTCCAGGCCATGTCATAGGCGCGGCGCAGCCGCACGTAGTCCTTCTGCACGTCTTCCACGCTGCGCTCGCCGCGCAGCTTGATCAGCGAGCGCAGCAGGCGCTTGAGATTGCGTTCGCGCCAGGCCGTGGCGGGGATGCGGATGACGCCGCGGTCGAAGTCGATCAGCCAGCCATGGCCGTTGCCATCGAACAGGATGTTGTGCGCATTGAGGTCGGCATGGTCCAGGCCGGCACGGTGAAAGCGGGCGATCAGCCGGCCGGTCTCCTCCCACGGCGCCCCCCGGCCAGCGACCAGCGCCCGGTCGGCCAGCGAGCGCACACCCTCGATCCGTTCCATCAGGATCGCCGCCCGGTAGCGCAGGCCCTCACGCATGTAGAACGCCGCGATCGGTCGCGGCACCGGCAGTTTCTTCTCGCGCAGGGCACGCATCAGCCGGAACTCGGCGAAGCTGCGGGTCCGGTCCGAGCCGCGCCAGAGGTACTGGTCATGGCTGATCTTCGCCGCCAGACCACCGCGCAGATAGTGGCGCAGCACGCTGGCGCCGAACGGCGCATCGATGAACCAGGCGCTGCCGCGGCCGCCCTCACCCACCGGCCGGGCCTTGCTACCCCAGTGCTGGGGCGAGAACAGGCCGACCTCGGCTTGCCGCAGCCGCTCGCGGTCGAACAGAATGGCCCCGATGCCGCGACCCTCGCGGCATGGCGTCAGCGCTTCATTGGCGTCGAATGCGACCATCTCATTGAGTCTAACAACACATGGCATCAGCGTCCTCTTCCTTGTGCCTCCTGCGCCTGTCCGCACTCGGCGATGTCACCCACGTGGTGCCCCTGGTGCGCACGCTGCAGGCCGCGCGCCCGGACACGCCGATCCACTGGATCATCGACAAGGCCGGGCACAAGCTGCTTGATGGCCTGCCCGGCGTCACCTTCCATGCCTACGACAAGAAGAGCGGCATGGCCGGCGTCAAGGAGCTGCGCAGGCAACTGCCGCCGGGGCGCTTCGAAGCGCTGCTGCAGATGCAGGTGGCGTTCCGGGCCAACCTGCTGTCGGCCTTCATCCCGGCCGAGCGCCGCATCGGCTACGACCGCAGCCGCTCCAAGGACCTGCACGGACTGTTCATCAACGAACGCATCCCCGACCGTCGCGGCATCCATGTACTGGACGCCATCGGCAGCTTCTGCGAACCGCTGGGCCTGCGCCAGACCGAGGTCAGCTGGGACCTGGCCGTACCGCAGTCGGCCTATGAATGGGCCAACGCACAGTGGCAGGACGATGGCCGGCCGGTGCTGATGATCTCGCCGTGTTCCAGCCACGTGCGCCGCAACTGGTACGCCGATCGCTACGCTGCGGTGGCCAACCATGCGACGCAGCGCGGCTGGCAGGTGGTGCTGTGCGGAGGCCGCAGCGAGCTGGAACGCAGCATGGCCGACGCGATCCAGGCGCAGCTGCACACTCCGGCACTGGACCTGGTCGGCAAGGACACGCTCAAGCAGTTGCCCGCCCTGCTGGCCCGCGCCAACCTGGTGATGACGCCGGATTCCGGCCCGATGCACATCGCCAACGCGATGGGCGCGAAAGTCCTCGGCCTGCATGCGGCCAGCAATCCGAACCGCAGTGGCCCGTACTCGGACCGCCGTTACTGCGTGGACCGCTACGACGACGCTGCACGCAAGTACCTCGCCAAGCAGGCCGCTGATCTGAAGTGGGGCACCAAGATCGAGTTCGACGATGTGATGGAACTGATCACCGTCGAAGACGGCATCGCCGCCTTCGAGCGTTACGTCGCCGACCACCTGGGGTGAGCGGCAGGCACCATCCACGCATGGCGTGGATCTACCGCTTGGACGGGATTACGCGCGCTGCGCGTAATCCTGATACGACTTCTCTTCCACGTACGCCGAACCCAGCGCCAGGTTGATCGCCTTCTTGATGCGCGCGCGTTCGTCGTTGCGCAGGTAGACGCTGCGGGCCAGGTCGATGAAGCCCTGGTCGAACGCCTGCGCCTTCTCCTTCAGTCGGATGTCGTCCTCGATCTCCCACAGCTGCTCGTTGACCGCCTTCAGCTCGGCACGCAGCTTGGCGATGTCCTTCACCGCCGCCGGGTGCGCCATCCAGGTCTGCTCCAGCGCCGACAGCTCCCTGCGCACATTGGCCAGCTTGCCCTCGTCGCTGATGCGCTCGGACTTGATCTGCAGGATCGAGATCTTGTCCAGCAGCTCGCCGAAAGAAACGGGAACGAGGATTTCAGCGGTCATGGGGAAAGCTCCAGCAGGTGATGCAGGCAGTTTAACCCGCAGCTTGCGATGGAATGGGTAGATCCACGACATGCGTGGATGGTTCAGCTCGGCAGGAACAGCATCCACGCATGGCGTGGATCTACTGATGCATCTGGAGGAACAAGCCCCTCTGTTGAGGGGCTGCCCCGACAGGGGCGGGGAGAGGCCGGCAAAGGGAGGGGCCCACGCGTTGCGCAGCAACGTGTGGGGCGACGCGCAAAGCGCGGCGCGTCCCGCGCCCCAAAAATAAAAAA
>NZ_JAPTFX010000096.1:0-17710 GCF_030985895.1 Stenotrophomonas sp. Sm6012
GCCCCCCCCCCCCCACCAGGGCAGGAGCCGTGCCAGGCAAGCCTGGCCCCCACCAAACGCAAAGGCGGCCCCGCAGAGCCGCCCGCCATTACCTCAGGCCTCGTAGGCGGACTCGCCATGCGAAGTGACATCGAGGCCGGTGCGCTCCGCTTCCTCGGTGACACGCAGGCCGACCACGCTGCGCACCACCAGCAGGATCAGCGTGGTCACCACCGCCGACCACAGCACGGTGAGGCCGACGCTGACCACCTGCACCCACACCTGATGGGCAATATCCAGATCAGCCTTGGTGCCGCCCAGCGACTGCGCACTGAACACACCGGTGAGGATGGCACCGACGATGCCGCCGACACCGTGCACGCCGAACACGTCGGCGGTGTCATCCACCTTCAGCAGGCGCTTGAGACCGGTCACGCCCCACACGCAGACCACGCCGGCGACGAAACCGATCACGATCGCGCCAAGCGGACCGACCGTACCGCAGGCAGGGGTGATGCCGACCAGGCCGGCCACCGCACCCGAGGCGGCGCCCAGTGCCGACGGCTTGCCCTTGCCAATGGCTTCCACCAGCGTCCAGCCCAGCACAGCAGCGGCGGTGGCCAGCACGGTGTTGAGGAAGGCCAGCGAGGCCACGGTATCGGCCGCAGCAGCGGAGCCGGCATTGAAGCCGAACCAGCCCACCCACAGCAGCATTGCGCCGATATAGGTGAACGGCACGTTGTGCGGCTTCAATGCGGTCTGGCCATAGCCCAGGCGCTTGCCGACGAACCACGCAGCCACCAGGCCGGCCACGCCGGCATTGATGTGGACCACGGTGCCACCGGCGAAATCGATCGCACCCAGTTCACCGAGGTAGCCACCGCCCCAGACGATGTGCGCCATCGGGATGTAGCTGAGGGTGAACCACAGCGCCGAGAACAGCAGCACCGCGCGGAACTTGATGCGCTCGGCGAAGGCACCGACGATCAGCGCGGTGGTGATGCCGGCGAACGTCGACTGGAAGGCCACGAACAGATAGTCCGGCAGGCCCTTGATCGGCGTGTTGCCGACCGAGTCGGGGGTGAAGCCCTTGAGGAAGGCGAATTCGGTGAACGAACCAAAGAACGGATTGCCGGCACTGAACACCGCGCTGTAGCCATACGCCACCCACAGCAGCAGCACCAGCGAGAACACCACCAGGATCTGGCTGAGCACCGACAGCACATTCTTCGAACGCACCAGGCCGCCATAGAACAGGGCCAGGCCCGGTACCACCATCAACAGCACCAGCAGGGTGGAAGTGAGCATCCACGCGACGTCGCCGCGATCATAGGCGGCAGCCGCTTCGGGCACCGCAGGTGCGGCGGTCGCCGCAGCCGGGTCCTGCAACGACTCAACCGCAACGGTCTCGCTGGGCAGCGGTGACACCTGGGCCTGGGCGTGGGCAGTACCCGGCCATGCCCCGGCGGCCAGCGCGCTGAGCAGCATCAACAGGCACACGATATGGAACCGGGCTTGCCACCCGGTGAGAAGGCGCATCTTCATGGGGGAATCTCCGGAAGGGGGATTACAGCGCGTCGGCACCGATCTCGCCGGTGCGGATACGGATGACCTGTTCGACGGCGGTGACGAAGATCTTGCCGTCACCGATCTTGCCAGTACCTGCCGACGACTGGATCGCCTCGATCACCGCATCGGCACGCTCGTCGGTGACTACGGTTTCGATCTTGATCTTGGGCAGGAAGTCGACGACGTACTCGGCGCCGCGATACAGCTCGGTGTGGCCCTTCTGGCGGCCGAAGCCTTTCACTTCGGTCACGGTGATGCCCGACACGCCTGCATCGGAGAGGGCCTCGCGGACCTCGTCGAGCTTGAACGGCCGGATGATGGCGGAGATCAGTTTCATGCGCATGTCCCGAGGGTGGATGGGGCCAGCGCGCCAGTGCGCGTTGGCATCAGGCAACCACCGGCCATCAGGATGATGGCCGTGGCTGTTGCACCGGACACGTACAGGGCCGGGACGGCCGTGCCTCTCTCCTTGCACGACCGACGCGGGAGGGAGGGCGGCCCTGGTCGCGTATCCGGTCTCTCTTGCCCCTGTTTCAGCGGACTGACAGTCCGCTCTACACCAAAGCGGGCCGGGCCCGCCGCGCGGCGCCCCCCCCCCCCACACCCCAGCCCAGGGGGGGGGGGGGGGGGGGGGCCCCCCCCCCCCCCCCCCCCCGGCGCCGCCGGTCAGCTGGCGTAGTACAGCTGGTACTCCAGCGGGTGGGTGGCCGCGCGGAACTTGGTCACTTCCTGCATCTTCAGCGCGATGTAGCCGTCGATGAAGTCATCGCTCATCACGCCGCCGGCCTTCAGGAACTCACGGTCCTTGTCCAGCGCTTCCAGCGCCTGGTCCAGCGAGGAGCAGACCTGCGGGATCAGCTTCTCTTCTTCCGGCGGCAGGTCGTACAGGTCCTTGTCGCTCGGTGCGCCCGGGTCGATCTGGTTCTTGATGCCGTCCAGGCCGGCCATCATCAGCGCGGTGAAGGTGAGGTAGCCGGACTGGATCGGATCCGGGAAGCGCATTTCGATGCGGCGCGCCTTCGGGTTGGACACCCACGGAATGCGGCACGAGGCCGAACGGTTGCGCGCCGAGTAGGCCAGCATCACCGGGGCTTCGTAGCCCGGCACCAGGCGCTTGTAGCTGTTGGTGCCCGAGTTGGCGAAGGCATTGATGGCCTTGGCGTGCTTGAAGATGCCGCCGATGTACCACAGCGCCAGCTGGCTCAGGCCGCCGTAGCCGTCACCGGAGAACAGGTTGGTGCCGCCCTTGGACAGCGACTGGTGCACGTGCATGCCGCTGCCGTTGTCACCGACGATCGGCTTGGGCATGAAGGTGACGGTCTTGCCGTTGCGGTGCGCGACGTTCTTGATCACGTACTTCATGCGCAGCAGTTCGTCGGCCTTCTGCACCAGGGTGCTGAACTTGGTGCCGATCTCGCACTGGCCGGCGGTGGCCACTTCGTGGTGCTGCACCTCCACTTCGATGCCGACCTGTTCCAGCGTCTTGCACATTTCAGCGCGCAGGTCGTGCAGGGTGTCGGTCGGCGGGACCGGGAAGTAGCCGCCCTTCACGCCCGGGCGGTAGCCGCTGTTGGCGCCGTCATACTTGGCGCCGCTGTTCCACGCCGCTTCTTCCGAGTCGACCTGGAAGAAGGTGTGGCCCATTTCATTGGCGAAGCGGACCGAGTCGAAGATGAAGAATTCCGGCTCCGGGCCGAAGAACGCGGTTTCGGCGATGCCGGAGGACTTCAGGTAGGCCTCGGCGCGCTTGGCGATGCCGCGCGGGCAGCGGCCATACGGCTGCATGGTGGCCGGGTCGAGGATGTCGCAGCTGATCACGATGGTCGGATCGGCGTAGAACGGGTCGACGTAGGCGCTGGCGGTATCCGGCAGCAGCACCATGTCCGACTCGGCGATGCCCTTCCAGCCGGCAATCGAGCTGCCATCGAACATCTTGCCTTCTTCGAACAGCGACGGCTCGACAATGCTGACCGGGAAGGTCACGTGCTGTTCGACACCACGCATGTCGACAAAGCGCAGGTCGACGAACTCGATCTGGTTGTCCTTGATCAGCTTCTCAACGTTTTCCACGGACATCGGTACGACCTCGGATGGGGATGAATGCCTGCTGAGGTACAGCAATGACCGTGCCAACTTTTCAATGATTGCAAGTCATTGATTTTAAAAAGGGCGTCCCGTCGCGGTGCAAAACGCTGCGCACCAAACGGGTGCACCCGCCACCAGACGCACCCGTTTGGTGCAGCGGGGATCGTCTATCCTCTCGACCTTCTTCCTTCCGCCGCGCGTGCACGCACCGTCCATGTCCGACCTGCTCTCCGCCCTGCTGCTGGGCATCCTCGAAGGCCTCACCGAATTCCTGCCGATCTCCAGCACCGGCCATCTGCTCATCGCCCAGCACTGGCTGGGGGCCCGCTCGGACTTCTTCAACATCGTCATCCAGGCCGGCGCGATCGTGGCCGTGGTGCTGGTGTTCCGCCAGCGCCTGCTGCAGCTGGCCACCGGCTTCAACCAGCGCGAGAACCGCGACTATGTGTTCAAGCTGGGCGCCGCCTTCCTGGTCACCGCCGTGGTCGGCCTGGTGGTGCGCAAGGCCGGCTGGTCATTGCCGGAGACGGTCAGCCCGGTGGCCTGGGCCCTGATCATCGGTGGCGTCTGGATGCTGCTGGTGGAGGCCTACACCGCGCGCCTGCCCGACCGCGACCAGGTGACCTGGACGGTGGCGATCGGCGTGGGCCTGGCGCAGGTGGTGGCCGGCGTGTTCCCGGGCACTTCGCGCTCGGCCTCGGCGATCTTCCTGGCCATGCTGCTGGGCCTGAGCCGCCGTGCGGCCGCCGCCGAATTCGTGTTCCTGGTCGGCATTCCCACCATGTTCGCGGCCAGCGCCTACACCTTCCTGGAAATGGCCAAGGACGGAAAGCTGGGCAGCGAGAACTGGACCGACGTGGGCGTGGCGTTCCTTGCCGCAGCCGTCACCGGCTTCGTCGTAGTGAAGTGGCTGATGGGCTACATCAAGTCGCACAGGTTCACCGCCTTCGCCGTTTACCGCATCGCGCTGGGCGCGGCGCTGCTGCTGTGGTTGCCCTCCGGCAGCTGAACAGCGCCGGGGCACGCTGACCCCGTTGCCGGCCCCACCCCGTTTCCCCCACGGTTCCCCAAGGAGAATCACCATGAACCGCAAGCTCACCCTGCTCCTCCCGCTGGCCCTGATGGCCGCCTGCAGCCAGACCCCGGCCCCGGCCGGCACCGGCGGCGACGACGTGGCCCCGGCCGCGGCCAAGGCAGCAGACCAGCAGACGCTGGCGCACCTGGATGCGCAGCGCCTGCAGAGCCAGCACTGGCTGCTGCAGCAGGCCACCGGCGCCGACGGCAAGCGCATCGATGCGCTGTTCGCCCGCGAAGACAAGCCGGTCACCCTGGACTTCGCTGATGGCCGCCTGTCGGTCAGCAACGCCTGCAACCACATGGGCGGCAGCTACAGCCTGGCCGGCGGCAAGCTGACCGTGGGCGCGATGGCGTCGACGATGATGGCCTGCACCGACAAGGCGCTGATGGCGCTGGACGAGGCCGTGTCGAGCCGCCTGCAGGGCGAGCTGAAGGCCGAGCAGGATGCCAATGGCGCGCTGACCCTGACCACCGCCAAGGGCGACGTGCTGGTGTTCAACCCGGAACCGACCGCTGAAACCCGCTACGGCGGCGCCGGCGAAACCGTGTTCCTGGAAGTGGCCGCCAAGACCGAGAAGTGCTCGCACCCGCTGATCCCGGACTACCAGTGCCTGCAGGTGCGTGAGGTGAAGTTCGACGACAAGGGCCTGAAGCAGGGCGAGCCGGGCAAGTTCGAGAATTTCTACGGCAACATCGAGGGCTACACCCACGAAGACGGCGTGCGCAACGTGGTGCGCGTGAAGCGCTACGAAGTGAAGAACCCGCCGGCCGATGCGCCGTCGCAGGCGTACGTGCTGGACATGGTGGTCGAGTCGGCCGTCGAGAAGAAGTAAGACGACAGAAGGGCGGCCGAGAGGCCGCCCTTCTTCATGGTCGGTAGGGCCTGCCGCTGGCCGGCTGCCCTGCGCGGCACCGCCAACACACGGAGGTTGCCGGCCAGCGGCCGGCACTACCCACTTGCATCGGGAGATCGGCATGAAGCACGTCCCCGTCCTCATCATTGCTGGGCTGCTGGCCGTGTCCGCGGATGTGGCCACTGCCCGCACGCCCAGCAACGATCGGCTTGAAGCACATCTGTGGCAACTGGCGCGCGCCACCGACGCGCAGGGCCGGCGCATTGACGCGTTGTTCGTCCCGGGCCACGCGCCCTACACGCTGCGCTTCCAGTCCGGCTTCATGAGCGAGCTGAACCTGTGCAACCACGCCAGCAGCCAGTACCAGCTGCAGGGCAACCACTTGTTCCTGCGCAACAGCGTGCAGACCACGGCCGAGTGCATCGATCCGAAAATGACCACGCAGCAGAAGCGCGCGCGAATGCTGATGCACGGCGGAGGGGCGGCACCGATGCTCGAGCTGGGCGAGCGGGGCACGCTGACGGTGCGCAACGCGCAGGGCGATACCGCGGTGTTCGAACCGGCATCGCCGCAAGCGGATGGAAGGTAGAGCTGGCCGCTGGCCAGCATCTTCCCTGTGTTGCCGCCGTTTCCTGCAGCAGCCGGCCAGCGGCCGGCTCTACCCAATGTGCCGCTCAGCCCAGTGCGGGGTTCAGCGTGTAGGTTCCGTGCAGTGCCGCTTCGGCCAGTACGTGGCCGTGCATGGCCCGATACGCATCGGCAGCGGTGAAGCGTGCCGGCAGCTCCAGCGAGGCCACGTCCAGCGCGAACACGCGGAAGAAGTAGCGGTGCACGCGCTCGTCGTTGAAGGGCGGATAGGGACCGTCGTAGCCCAGGTAATCACCGGCCATGTCCGGATTGCCGGCAAACCAGCCGGTGAAGTCGTTCAGGCCCTGGCGGCTGCCGTCCGGGCCGGCCGGTGCCGGCTTGCCCTTGACCACGAAGCCGTCGCTGCAGCTGCCGGCGGCAATCTCCTGCACCGTGGCCGGGATATCGGCCATCACCCAGTGCACGAAATCGCAGCGCGGCTGGTCACGCGGCACGCTCATGTCGCTGCGGCCGACCGTGTCCGGCACCGGCGGCCCCGACGGGGCCCCGCCCCCCCCCCCGCACGCACCGGGCGCCGGCCGGCGCCCCGCTCCAGGCCAGGTGCGGGTTGCGGTCCGGGGCGAAGCCGTTGGCGTCGCCGGCGGCGAACGCGCGGTCGATGGGCGCGCCGTGGGTCAGGCTGTTGCTGCTCAGCTGCATTGCACTCTCCTCACTCTTCCGGGTAACCCAGGCGCACCGCAACCGGGGTGAGCTGGGCGAAGGCGGCGCTCATCACGTCGCGGTAGTTGCGCCAGTGGCCGGGCGGCAGGCGCGGAGCGCCCAGCTGCGCAGCCGGCGGCATCGGCCGCTCGAACAGGCGGCCCAGCAGTTCGGCCATCGCATGCGGATCATTGCCGATCTGGTCGATGCGCAGCAGCACGTGCGGATACAGGTCTTCCTCGTGCAGCGTGGCGACCTGGGTCAGCGCGCGGGTCAGCCATTCGCTGGCTTCGGCCAGGGAGGTCATCGCCAGCGGTGCGGCGGCACCGTAGGCCACCCAGTCCAGCAGCATGTCGCGCGGATCACGCAGCACCAGCAGCAGGCGCCCCTGCGGCAACTGCGGGCGCAGCGCCCACAGCAGGGCGTTGTCCCACCACAGCAGCCAGTCGATCACGGTGTCGCTCTGCAGGCCACGCGCCGGCAGCTGTTCGCGCCAGCGCTGCACCAGCCGCTCCGGCGTCAGCACACCCGACGCCAGATCCTGCAGCGTGTTGAAGTTCTGGAAGGCGTCATCAGGTGGCGTGTTGGTGTAACGGTCGCTGCGCAGCACCGGGCTGGCGGCGGCCAGGCCGGTCGCCACGCGCTCCACGCCCGAGCCGGGCGCGCCCCACAGGAAGATCGGTGCGGAACTGGCATCGCCATCGATGCTGCCCTTGTCCGGCCAGCTCGGCGGTGCCTTGGCCTGCGGCGGCAGCGGCAAGCGCTGCGGCGCCTGCTCGGCCTGCAGCGACATCCAGGTGCGCAGCGCTTCCTGCGGCTGCCCGGCGCGATCCTGGATCTCGCCCAGCCAGGTCCGCAGGTCGGCACGGTGGGCCTCCGGTGCCTGCTCGATCAGCGCCTGCACGCGCGCGACCGCCGCGGCCGGGTCGCGCTGCAGCAGCCCTTCGACCAGCCGGGTTTCGCCGCTGACGCGGCCCGGTTCCAGGCTGACGATGCGCTCGGCGATCGCCTCGGCCTGCGCGCGCTCGCCCACCATGTCGTGCAGGCGCAGGCGCGCTTCCAGCGCCGGCAGGTGCGCCGGCATCGCCGCCATCCAGCGCTCGACGGCCGCCACTGCGCCTGCGCTGCCCACCTGCTCGATGGCCAGCCGCGCCAGCCACACGTCGTGCAGCTGGTCATGGGCTTCCAGCACTGCATCCAGGCGTGCGCGCGCTTCATCCTCGCGGCCCAGGCGCTGCCACGACATCAGCAGCAGCTGCAGCACCTGGCGGTCTTCCGGCTGGGTGTCCAGCAACGGCAGCAGATGGTCCAGCGCCTGCAGCGGCTGGCTGTTGCGCAGCGCCAGCTCACCGGCCAGGCGACGCATCGCCGGCACGTCCAGCTCCGGCTGCTGCAGGGCGACCTGCACGGCTTCGGCCGCAGCCGGCACGTTGCCCTGGCGCAGCGCCAGCTGCACCACCAGGCCGTGCAACGAGGACAGTGACGGGTTCAGTTCCAGCACGCGGCGGAACGACTGCTCGGCGAATGCCAGCATGTCCTTGCCCAGATACGCGAAGCCCAGTGCGTACAGCACGCGGGTATCGTCCGGCAGCGCCTTGCTGGCGGCCGACAGCAGTGCCAGCGCACGGTCGGCATCGCCACGGCGCAGCGCGACCATGCCGTCGATGGTCAGCAGTTCCGGATGCTCCGGTTCCACGCGCCCGGCCAGGGTCGAGAGGCGCTGGGCTTCGTCGAAGTCGTTGCGGCCGATCGCCAGGTGCGCCTGCATCAGGTAGGCGGAGAAGGCGTTCGGATCCAGGCCGGTGGTACGCAGCAGCGCCTCGTCGGCGCCTTCGAACTGGCGCAGTGCCAGCAGCAGGCCGGCGTGCTGCAGGTGCAGCTGGGCGTCGTCCGGGGCCAGCCGCAGCGCCTGCTGCAATGCCTCCATCGCGGCTTCGGCGTTGCCCTGCTGCTGCAGCGCAAGCGCCAGCCAGCGGTGGGCATCGGCCAGGCCGGGTTCGTCACGGGTCCACGCCTGGGCCAGCTGCACGGCCTGGTCGGCCTGGTTCTGGCGCAACGCTTGGATGATCTGGTCTTGCATGGCAGTCCGCTTCAAGTGCAAACCGGCATTGTAGCGGGCTGCGTGCCGCTGCCGGTTCAGGCCTGCAGGACCCGCTGCAGGCGTTGCGCAACCCAGCGCTCGGAGAAGCCATCGCCCCGCCAGTTCTCGATGAAGCCGCAGTGGCCGCCCCAGCAGGCGGTTTCCAGGTGCGCCTGGCGCGGCAGCTGCCAGTTGTTGAAGGTCGTATACGGAATGACCGGGTCATCCTGTGCCATCAGGATGTCGGCCGGCACCTGCAGCGTGGACAGGCGGTCGCCGGCAATCGAATAGCCGTCGAAGTACGCCTGCAGCGAGCCGAAGCTGGTGTGGCGCTCGACCAGCCAGGCAGTCAGTGCGCGGATGTCCAGCTTCAGCACGCGGTCGTCGCAGTCGCTCAGCTCGGGGAACAGGTCGCGCTTGCGGCGCAGCGAACCGGCCCACTTGCGGCGGAAGTACCAGTCGTACATCGCCGGGCCGTTCTCGATGCTTTCCATGGTCAGTGCCGGGTCCAGCACCGGGCAGACCGAGGCCACGCGCTGCAGCGGCACGCCGGCGGCCGGCGCGCGCAGGGCCAGGCGCAGCACGAAGTTGCCACCCAGCGAGTAGCCGGCCGCCACCAGCGGCAGCTGCGGCCAGCGCTGGGCGATATCGCCCGCGGCATGCACCACTTCGTCGATCAGGTTGGAGTGGAAGATGCCGCGGTTGAGATGATGGGTGTTGCCGTGGTCGCGGAAGTTCAGCCGCACCACGTCGAAGCCCTGTTCCAGCATGCGCGCGGCGGCCATGCGCATGTAGCTGGATTCGGCACTGCCTTCCCAGCCGTGCAGCAGCAACGCCATGCCTTTGGGTTCGCGGCCTTCGACATGGCTGTGCCAGCCCTGCAGGCGCACGCCATCGCCACCATCGAGGATCAGTTCCTCGCTGACCGCACCCGTGGCCGCGAGCAACAGCAGGCCGCGCTGCAGGCGCATGCGGCTGGAGCTGAGCATCGACTGCAGATGCGGGTTGCGCAGCCAGCGAGGCGGCTGGTAGTCAGCCGCATGCAGCGTCGGCGTGCCGGCGTCCAGTACAGGTGGCGGGATCAGGGCCACCGTGCGCTCACCCCGCGCTCATGGCCGCCACGATGCGCGCGCGCGAGGTTTCCGCGATGCGCCGACGGCCTTCCAGGTCCTGCGCACCGATCGGTGCCAGGAAGTGCACTTCCGCACGTCGCGCCGGCTCACCGAGCAGGCGCAGGAAATTGGCGAAGAAGCTCTCGCCGGGGCCGAACGCGACGATGGTCTGTGCGTGGCCCTTCACGCCGTACACCAGTGCCACCGGCTGCACCGGTACGCCGGTCTCGACCGCGGCCTGGAAGATGCGGGCATGGAACGGCCCCACTTCGTGGCCGCCGCGGGTGCGTCCTTCCGGGAACACGCCCACCGCCTTGCCTTCGCGCAGGCGGTCGGCCATCACCTGCATCACCCCACCGAGCGATTCGGTATTGCCGCGCTGGTGGAAAATGGTCTGGCCACGCGCGGCCAGCCAACCGACCAGCGGCCAGCTGGCGATCTCGCGCTTGGCGACGAAGCCCATCATGCGCTGGCTGTGCAGGATGCAGATGTCGACCCAGCTGACGTGGTTGGCGACGAACAGCACCGCGCCGGGCAGCGGCTGGCCGATCTGCGCCAGGCGGAAGCCGAAGATCCACATCAGCCCGCCCTGCCACCAGTTGACCACCTTGGCGCCGAAGGTGGCGTCGCCCACGCGCAGTTCGCCCCACGGCGGCAGCATGCCGATCAGGATGAGCGGCAGGAACACGATGATGTGGACCAACAGCAGCGGTACGCGGTACAGGTAACGGCACACACGCGCCACGCCGCCACGGGGGGCCGGAGTGGGGGAAGTCATCCGCGCACGATACCGGAGGGCCGTCATCGCTGCCAGCCGATTTAGGCCATAACACCGATCGACCGGGGCAATCGGCGGGGAACGCTGGGTTCCGCCGCCGTCAACGCGCCTGCCAGGGGCTCAGCCGTGGCCGGCGGCCACCACCGCCAGGGTCAGCCGCGAGATGCATACCAGGCGGCCCTGCTCGTCCTCGATGCGGATCTCCCACAGCTGGGTGCTGCGGCCCACGTGCAGCGCGCGGGCGGTGCCGGTGACCGTGCCCGAGCGGACCGCACGCACGTGGTTGGCGTTGATCTCCAGGCCCACGCAGATCTGCTTGCCGGTCTCCACGCACAGGTTGCCGGCGCTGCTGCCCAGGGTCTCGGCCAGCACCACCGAGGCGCCGCCGTGCAGGATGCCGTAGGGCTGGCGGGTGCGTTCGTCCACCGGCATGGTGGCCTGCAGCCAGTCCTCGCCGGCCGCACTGAAGACGATGCCCAGGGATTCAATCGCCGTGCTGCGGCTGAGCGCGTTGAGCTGCTCGATGGAAACGGCTTCGCGGAATACCTGGGCCATGCGGGTACCTTCAGAGGATGGGAACGAGGCCGGCGCCGAATGCGGTCAGCATGCGCACCAGCAGCCACTTGGGGCCAACGTTGACTTCGGGGAAGTCGCCGACGGCGACGTAGCAGGTGTGGAACGCCGGGTCCTGCCGTGGCAGCGGCTGCGGGCACTCCGGGCCGGGCTTGAATTCGTAGTCGGTGGCATAGCGCCAGGGCCAGAAATCGAGGATCGGCAGCGCTTCGGACGCCTTGCCGACGCTGTAGTTCAGGCCCGACAGCACCGGCGGCTTGGCCCGTGGCGCCACCGTCCAGGAGTTCTGCGGATGGGTATCGCGCAGGATGCTCTGGGCCAGCTGCTCGGCAAACACCGGGTCATCGATGATCACCGCGCCTTCGGTGTTGTAGTTCTCGCTGCGCGGATCGAAGTTGTGGGTGCCGACCACCCCGATGCGGCGGTCGACCACCAGCGACTTCGCATGCAGGCCCATGCGCGCGCCCTTGCGGGTGACCGGCAGCGGCTTGTTGACCGCCTTGCTGCCGAGGAACGACGGCCGCGTCTCGGTACGCAGCAGGCGCGTCTCCACCTCGCTGCCAGCGGCGCGGCGGCGTTCCCGCGCATTCTGGTAGGCGCTGCCGGTGCGCGGGTGGTTCACCACGGCCTGCTGCTTGCTGGCCGGTAGCGTGCGCCCGGTGCTGCCCCCTCCGGCGTTGCTGCCGGCGGCACTGCCGCCGAGCAACGGATTGCGCCCGCCCTCGTCCTCGCCGTCGGGTGCGGTGATCGGGTCGGGCAGCAGGTTGCGGTAGTCGACCGGTGCATCCAGCGGGAACGGCTTGTATTCGAAGATGTTGAAGCCCAGTTCGCGCATGTTGCGCCGCTTGTACTTGTACGACAGCGCATACACGATCGGGTTGTCGGTGGCGGCCAGGCTGTTGCTGGACACCACCACGCGCGGGGGCTGCGGGCGCTTGCGCAGCTCGCGGAACAGTTTCTGCGCCGGCTTGGACAGCACCAGGTAGGGCGTCTGCAGGATCACTTCCTTCTGCGCGCTGGCAATCAGTGCATCCAGCTGCGGTTCGGTCACGTGCTGGCCGGCCAGCGGCGCGTCGGGCTGCTCGCGGCGGTGCTTGCGCGGCAGGTCGGCCACGTAGCGCACCGAGGCCACCGGCAGCGCGGTATCGACGAAGGAACGGGTGACGAACTCGTTGTCGTTGGCCTCGGCGCTGACCCGCTGCACCCGTTCCGGGCGGCGGAAGGTGGCCGGCGGCAGGGTCGGCACTCCCTCGCGCAGCAGGGTGCGGCCGACGTCGTTCAGGCGTTCGGCCGGCACACTGCGGTGGGCGCGCCAGAACGCATCGAAGTTGGCCGCCATCGCACGTGCTTCCGGGCCGGCGATCAGCACGTCGCGGTCACGGAAGTTGTACTCGCGGTCCCAGTCGTAATAGTCGTCCTGGTAATTGCGGCCGCCGACCACGCCGATCGCATCGTCGATCACCAGCAGCTTGTTGTGCATGCGCTGGTTGAAGCGGCGGAAGCAGCACAGCACGCTGCCGGCGTAGTCGAAGTAGTTCAGCCGGGCCTTGCCAAACGTCGGGTTGTAGACCCGCAGCTGGAAGTTCTGGTGCGCACCGGACAACGCGCCGAGGATCTGCAGGTCGGAGATCGCCGAGAGCTGGTCGATCAGCACCCGCACCTTCACCCCGCGGCGCGATGCGGCCAGCAGCTCGTCGATGACCAGCCGGGCGCTGTCGTCCTTGTCGAAGATGTAGGTCTGCAGGTCGATGCTGCGGGTGGCGCTGCGCAGCAGGTTCAGGCGCGCCACCAGGGCACCTTCGCCTTCATCCAGCAGGGTCGCGTAGTGACGCGGCCGTTCCGGGGTGGATTCGGTGAACGCGCGGCCGGCCAGCGCCCGCAGCGGCGAGTCCTGAGCGCAGCGGTCGGCACGCTGGCAATCGACCACGGCCGAGCGCGCCTGCACGGCGATCGCTTCGGCACGGTCGCGCTCGGCATGCGAGAGCGATGCACAACCGCTGCCCAGCAACACGGTTGCCAGCGCCAGTACACGCAGCAGAAGGTTCACGGTTTCGGCGCCTCGCTCAGGCGCGCACGCAATACGAAGGTCACTCGGTCACTCAAGGCAAGCTGCCAGCTGTCCATGCCATACCGGCCTCGCTGCACGGTACCGCGGCTGACGACGTCGCAATCATAGCCGGGTCGGGCGCACTCCGCCTTCTCGACCTTCAGTTTCTCCGGGTGGCTGATCCCGCGCAGGGTCAGGCGGCCATCAATGTCGCCGCCGTTTTCCACGGTTTCCGGCCAGTACGGCAGCGAGTCGAACTCGACCACCGGATGACGGCCGGCATCGAAGAATTCCTCGCCCCGCATCCAGCCGGTATAGCGCGCCTTGCCCGGGATCTCGACCGAGCGCGTGAACATCTTCAGGTGCACTTGGTGCCGGCCATCGGAAAGGATCTCGATGCGGCCCTCGAAGTGCGGGAACACGCCTTCGATGCGTTGCCCGAACCGGGTGCGCACCTCGAAGCCGATCTGCGAACGCGCGGTATCCAGGCGCAGCATGCGCGGGGCTTCGGCCGCCACCGGCGGCAACGGGGTTGGCGGCGGCACCACGGCCCAGGCCGGGCCCAGTGCCAGCAGCGCGGGCAGCAGCAAGCGGCCGCGCCGCGCCAGGCTCATCGGATCACGGCCACCAGAACGCGTTCAGGCTGGCCACACCCGGTTCGATCGCGGCCTCGCGCGGGAAGCCGAGCACGGCGATGCCGGCCGGCGGCATGCCGCGATAGTCGCTGCTGCTGCCGTCGGTCATCAGGGCCACCAGCTGCTCCAGGCCCGGGTTGTGGCCGACGATCAACACCCGGTCCAGGTCACGACGCTCGTCCACCAGCGCCGCCAGGGTACCTGGAGTGGCTTCGTAGATACGGTCTTCCAGGCGCTTTTCGACATAGCCGATGGCCGTCATCACCGCTTCCAGGGTCTCGCGGGTACGTCGCGACGGCGAGCACAACACGCAGTCCGGCAGCAGGTTGTTTTCTTTCAGCCACTTGCCGGCGGCTTCGGCTTCGGCCAGCCCCACCGGCGACAGCGGCCGGTCGAGGTCGGCCTGGCCGGGGGTGGCCGGTTCGGCATGGGCATGGCGCAGCAGGATCAGTTCACGCATCGCGGGTTTCCATGAAGAAGAGGATGCAGCAGGAAAAGTGACGCCGATATCAAAGCTTCAGCCAGGACAGCAGGGGCTCCCAATCGGCCTGGTGTTCACGCACCTGGGCCGACCGGTAGTCGAACAGGCTGCGGCCGAGGCCGGTCATGACCACATAGCTCTGGCTGTCACGCAGCTGCGCGACCACCGGGTAGGGCCATTCGGCCAGCATCTGCAGGGCCTGCTGCGAAGTCTGGGTCCAGGGCTTGGTACGGTTCAGGACCAGCCCGACCGGCAGCTTGCGGCTGTGCACCCGCGGGCTCTGGGCCAGGCTGTTGAGGAAACCGACGATGGCTTCGATGTCCAGCGCCGAAGGCAGCACCGGCACCACCACCGCGTCGGCAGCGTCAAGGAAATGGGGGATATCGTCGGCCAATGCACCCGCCGGCGCATCGATGATGACGGTTTCGGTGCCGTCGGGCAGCTTCTGCGCCCACTGCTTCTTCCGATGCACATCGATGGGGAGCACCGCGCTTTCCAGCCCGGCACGCCGTTGTGCCCAGCGGGTGCTGGAGCCCTGCGGGTCGGCATCGGCGATCACCGTGGCCTTGCCCTGCAATGCCGCGTACGCGGCCAGGTGGGTGGCGATGGTGGTCTTGCCCACCCCGCCCTTGGAACCGGCCACCAGGATCGTCTTCATGCCAGCCTCGCTTCCGGGTACGTGCCCCGAGCGTACACCGGCGGTGGTGACGGGAGGTAGCGCCGCGCTGAACCTGTGCCGCTTGCCTTTGCTATCGTGGCGCCCCCGAAGGATCGAACCGGCATGAGCGAGCTGCAGGACCTGAGCGCACTGATCCGCGCCAACACCCCCCTGATCGTGATCGAGACCCAGGACGAGGGCCGCATCGTCGAGCTGTTCCGGCAGACGCTGATGCACGTGTGGCGGGCGCTGCACCGCTGGTCGATCACCGAGGGCCTGCGCCGCATCGACTTGGACAGCGAAGACCCGCCGGTCGGCCCCCCCGATGCCAGCGCAGCCCTGCAGATGATCCGCCAGGCGGACCAGCGCGGGGTCTACCTGCTGCTCGATTTCCACCCCTACCTGGGCTATGCCAGCCACCAGCGCGCGCTGCGCGACCTGATCCAGCGCCGCCACAGCGAGCCGCACGTCCTGGTGCTGATCGGTGCGAAGGTGGAACTGCCGGCCGAGCTGGAAGCGCTGGCGGTGCGCTTCAACCCGCGCCTGCCCGATGCCAATGCGCTGTTGAAGATGCTGCGCGAGGAGGCCGACGCCTATGCACGCGAGCACGGCGGACGCCGCGTGGAAGTCGACAGCGAGGCGGTGAAGAAGATCCTGAAGAACCTGCAGGGCCTGAGCCTGGTGGATGCCCGGCGCATCGCGCGCCAGCTGATCTACGCCGACGGCGCGCTGCGCGACGACGACCTGCCGCAGCTGGCACGGCTGAAGTTCGAGCTGCTCAACCGCAGCGGGCACCTGTTCTTCGAGCATGACAGCGCGCGCTTCGGCGACGTGGCCGGGGCCAACCGGCTCAAGCGCTGGATCAACCAGCGGCGGGTGGCGTTCATCGCCGGCTCGGCACCGGCCGGGCTGGACCCGCCGCGCGGCATGCTGCTGCTGGGCGTGCAGGGCTGCGGCAAGTCGATGCTGGCCAAGGCCACCGCCGCCGGTTTCGGCGTGCCGCTGCTGCGCCTGGACGTGGGCGCGCTGTACAACAAATACCACGGCGAGACCGAGGCCAACCTGCGCCAGGCGCTGGCCTCGGCCGAACAGCTGGCACCGTGCGTGCTGTGGATGGACGAGATCGAGAAGGGGCTGGCAACCGGTGGCGAGGACGGCGGCGTGTCGCGCCGCGTGCTTGGCTACCTGCTGACCTGGATGGCCGAGCGCAAGGCGCCGGTGTTCATCGTCGCCACCGCCAACCAGGTGCACGAGCTGCCGGCCGAACTGCTGCGCAAGGGCCGTTTCGACGAAATCTTCTTCGTCGACCTGCCCACCCCGGATGTCCGTGTGGAACTGCTGCGACTGCACCTGGGCCGGCGCCAGCTCAACGCCGATGACTTCGCACTGCCGGCGCTGGCCGCGGCGGCGAACGGTTTTTCCGGTGCCGAGATCGAACAGGCGATCGTGGCCGGCCTGTATGCAGCGCATGCGGAAAGCCGGCCGCTGGATACCGAGCTGCTGATGACCGAGATCCGCGCCACGCGGCCGCTGTCGGTGCTGATGGCCGAACAGGTGGAGGCACTGCGCGCGTGGGCGTCGGGGCGGACGGTTTCCGCGGACGACTGAGGGGTTTCCCGCGAACGGCGCAGCCCCTCGTGGCGGGTTGGCCGTGAACATCAAAAGCCGCGCCTGGCCGGGCGGGGTGGGTTCGCGGGGGACGCCGTGAACCCATCCCTGGGGGCTTGGCCGCGGCATCCATGCCGCGGACTGATCTGGCCCCCCGTCAGCGGACGCCAAGAAGCGATACTTTGATCGCACTTGGAGGTCCCTTATGTCCCGTATCACCCGTCGTAGCTACACCGATGAGTTCAAGCACCAAGCCGTGGAGCTGGCCGAGTCGCTCGGGCCGGCCGCAGCGGCCCGTCAGTTGGAGATGTCGGTCAAGACGCTGGCAAATTGGCTTGACGCGGTCCGTGCTGGCCGGTCGTTGACCTCTGAGGCTCGCAGGCCAGCCACCGACCTGGAAAGCGAGATCAGCCGCCTTCGGGCCGAGAACGCCAATCTGAAGCTGGAGCGGGAAATCCTAAAAAAAGCGGCGGCGTTCTTTGCCAGAGAGTCCAAGTGAGGTACGCCTTCGTCGCCAGTCAAAGGACTCACTACCCGACCAGGTTGTTGTGTCGGGTTCTTGGGGTTTCTGTCTCTGGATTCCATGACTACCTGCACCGGCAGTATGCCCAAACGTGCGATGTCGATTTGGCCCTCCGTACCGAGCTTCGGGCCATTCATGTGACCAGCAGGCGCAGTTATGGGCGACGTCGGCTGGTCAGGGCCTTACGAGCCAGGAATCATCCAGTCGGCCACAAGCGCGTGGCACGGTTAATGGCCGAGGAGCGAATCCAGGGCAAGGCCAAAGGCCGATTCCGACCCAAGTCCTCTGGCGGCTCATCTCAGCTCGCCCCCAACCTGCTGGATCGGCAATTTGCCCCCGGAACCGGACCGACGGCGTGGGTCGG
>NZ_JAPTFX010000097.1:0-17428 GCF_030985895.1 Stenotrophomonas sp. Sm6012
GGGGGGGGGGGGGGGGGCCCCCACACACCCCCCCCGAAAAACCACCCCCGCCGGCGTTCGCGGGCGTTTTTCGTAGGTTTCAACCGCTGCAGATCAGTACTTCGGCACGCCGTTGTCCACGTCTTCGGACCAGGCGTTGATGCCGCCGGTGACGTTGAACACCTTGGTGAAGCCCAGCGCACGGAACTGCTCGGCGGCCTGCGCGCTGCGGCCACCGTGGTGGCACATGAAGGCCAGCGCGGTGTCCTTCGGCAGGGCTTCCAGCGCGGCGCGGCCGTTGCCGTCGAAGCTCTTGAACGGCACGCCGACGGCGGCGATGGCGCGTTCGTCGGCCGGGCGCACGTCCACCAGGGTGATGTTGCCGGCACGCACCAGGTCGTCGGCATCGCGAACGCTGATTTCCTGCACCGGCTTGGGTGCGTTCGGGTTGTCGATGGCCAGGCCCTTGCCGCGGATGTCGTCCACCCAGTCGATGGTGATGCCGTTGGCGCGACGGGCGCTGGCCAGGTCGAACTGCACGCGCAGGCCGTTGGACTCGGCGGCGATCGCGCCTTCGTCGTGCGGGGCCAGCTGGAAGTTCGGCTGGAAGCCGGCGTCGATGGTCAGCTGTAGCGCGGCGCCCGGGGCGTCGGCCAGCGCGCCCTTCAGCATTTCCACGGCGGCCGGGGTCACGGTGATGCTCGGCGGGGTGCGGTCCGGCGCGGCCAGGCCCAGCACGCTGCTCAGCTCGCCGCTGGCGGCCATCTGCAGCACGATGTCGCTGCCGCCGACCAGTTCGCCGTCGATGTACAGCTGCGGGATGGTCGGCCAGTCGCCATAGGCCTTGATGCCTTCACGGATTTCCTGGTCGGCCAGCACGTTGACGTGGGCGAACTCGACGCCGAGGTCCTGCAG
Source organism: Stenotrophomonas sp. Sm6012 (assembly GCF_030985895.1). Classification (NCBI taxonomy): domain Bacteria; kingdom Pseudomonadati; phylum Pseudomonadota; class Gammaproteobacteria; order Lysobacterales; family Lysobacteraceae; genus Stenotrophomonas; species Stenotrophomonas sp. Sm6012. The sequence continues at coordinate 895 of NZ_JAPTFX010000097.1, forward strand.
GGCGCCCACGGCCTTGGCCGAGAACCCGCACTGCGGCATCGACGGCTGGCCCTTCATGAACAGCACGACGCGGTTGTCGTTGAGGATGGATTCGATGCGCGAACGCAGGGCGGGATCGAGGGACATGGACGTCGGGGTTCCGGGAATTCGAATGATCAATTCTACTCCCGGCGGCTTCGCGCGGGATGAGCAGGGCAGGAACATTGCGTCGCATCCCGCCATGGCGCGGTCGGGCCTGCCAGGCCCGGGTGTCGCAGCCGGCCCTGATCCTGGCCCGGGCCGCCCCGCTGGGGGATGTCAGCCGGCGCCGCCGAGCAGGTGCGCGGCCACCGGCAGCGCCCGTTCGCTCCACAGCGCGTACATCCGCGCCGAGGGATGCAGGCCATCCTCGGCGATCATCGCCGGGTCCTCGCCCTGGGCGCGGCTGATGTCGGTGATATCGACGAAGGCCACGTTGTGCTGGGTGCTGATCACCTCGGCGGCCGCGTTGAACTCGTCGGTCTCGATCTCGATCGCGGCCAGGTCACGGCCACTGCCGGCGCCGAACGGGGTCGCGCCCCAATCCGGGAAGGACAGCACCAGCACCCGCTCGGGGCGACCGGCGGCAAAGCCGATCGCGCGCTGCAGCAGGGCTTCGAACTGGGCGCGGTACTCGTCCAGCGGGCGCCCGCGGTACTGGTTGTTGACACCGATCAGCAGGCTGACGAAGTCGAACGGGCCCTGTGGCGAAGCCAGGTCGATACCGGCGTCCAGTTCATCGGTGGTCCAGCCGGTGGTGGCGATGGTCTGCGGATCGGCCAGGTCCACGCCCTGCGCACGCAGCGCGGCGGCCAGCTGGTGCGGCCAACGGCCTTCAACCGCAACTGCTTCGCCGATGGTGTACGAATCGCCCAGCGCCAGATAGGACAGCGCCACCGCTCAGGCCACCGAACGGCGCGGCTTCAGCGGCACGACCTTGGTCGCGTCCTCGGCACGTCGGGCCAGCACGCGGTCAATGCGGGCGAACACATCGCGCATCACCGAGGCTTCCGGCATCAGGGTCACGCGGAAGTGGTGGCGGTAGGGCACGTTGAAGCTGGAACCCGGCACCACCAGCACGCCCTCGTTGTTCATCAGGTCCAGTGCGAAGTTGTGGTCGTCGAAGCCCTTGGCGGCGGCGCCGACCACGGCCGGGAACGCATACAGCGCACCGGCCGGTGCGACCAGCGACAGGTGCTCGCTGGCTTCGCAGGCCTCGATCACCGCGCGCCGGGTCTCATACAGGCGGCCACCGGGCGTGCACAGTTCGGAAATGGTGTCCGGGCCGTTCACGGCGGCCTCGATGGCGTACTGGCCGGGCACGTTGGCGCACAGGCGCAGCGCGCCCAGCAGGTCCAGCGCTGCACGGAAGTCGCCGAGCCGGGCATCGTCGCCGCTGAGGTGGGCCCAGCCCACGCGCCAGCCGCAGGCGCGGTGCACCTTGCTCAGGCCGCTGAAGGTCAGGCACGGATGATCGCCGGCCAGCGGAGCGACCGGCTGGAACACCGCGTCGTCGTAGAGGATCTGGTCGTAGATCTCATCGACCAGCAGCAACAGGTTGTGGCGGCGTGCGATCTCCACCACGCGTTCCAGCAGTTCGCGCGGATAGCTGGCGCCACTGGGATTGTTCGGGTTGATCAGCACGATGGCGCGGGTGCGCGAAGAGACCAGCGTCTCGATCTCGCTCGGGTCCGGCTGGAAGCCGTTCTCCGGCGCGCAGCGGTAGTACACCGGGCGGCCATCGTTGAGGATGGTCGAGGCCGACCACAGAGGGTAGTCGGGCGAGGGCACCAGCACTTCGTCGCCCGGGTTGAGCAGGGCGCGCAGCGAGAGGTCGATCAGTTCGCTGACGCCGTTGCCGAGGAAGACACGGTCCGGGTGCGCATCGGGCGCGCCACGGCGGGCGTAATAGCCAGCGATGGCTTCACGTGCGACCGGCAGTCCCTGCTGGTGGGTGTACGGGTCGGTGCGGCCCATGTCGTCGGCGATCGCGCGCTGCAGGTGCTCGGGCGCACGGAAGCCGAACGCACCGGGGTTGCCGATGTTGAGCTTGATCAGCTTGCGGCCCTGCGCCTCCAGCTCCCGGGCTCGCCGCGCCAGTTCTCCGCGGATTTCGTAGCGCACTTCGGAAAGGCGCTCGCGGATGGCCAGGGGCTTGGGCGAGGGGGTGGACATGGGGGCTGGGCCGTCAAAAGGCATGGGGTTTCCATCCTACCGGAATTGCTGCAATGCATGGCAAGGGCGCGGGCCTGCCGTTGCTGGGCTGGCAGGGCATCGGGCCGGTTAGAATGGCGGCGATGACCCAGACCCCCGATTTCACCGCCCTGCAGACCATCGGCTGGCCCTGGCCAGGCCCGGCGCAGCAGGCCGACTGGCAGGCCGCGATGGCTGCCCATCCGCAGGCCCGCCCGGCGCGGGTGATCGAACAGCACCGCACCCATTACGTGGTGGCCGACGGCCCGGATGCATCGATCAAGGCCGAGTCGCTGCCGGAATGGCAGCGCCCGCGCTTCCCCAGCCATGAGCGGCCGGCGGTGGGCGACTGGGTGCTGCTTGATGGCATCCGCATCGTCGCCCTGCTGCCGCGCCGGACCGCGATCAAGCGCGGTGCGGCCGGTGAGCATTACCACCAGCAGGTGATTGCGGCCAACATCGATACGGTGTTCATCGTCTGCGGCTTGGATGCCGACTTCAATCCGCGCCGCATCGAGCGCTACCTGCTGCTGGTCGGCGGCGGTGGTGCCGAACCGGTGGTGGTGCTGACCAAGGCCGACCAGACCGAATACAGCGAAGATGCACTGGCGGTGCTGGAAGAACTGGAAATGCAGGGCATCGCACTGCATGCGATCAACGGCCTGGATGCCGACAGCGTGGCGGTGCTGCAGCCCTGGCTGGGCCCGGGCCGCACGGTGGTGCTGGTCGGTTCTTCCGGTGCCGGCAAGTCCACGTTGACCAACACCCTGCTCGGCGAGCAGCGGATGAAAACCAATGCCGTGCGCGCCAACGACTCGCGTGGCCGCCACACCACCACCCATCGCGCGCTGATGCCGCTGCCGACCGGCGCCTGCCTGATCGACACCCCCGGCATGCGCGAGTTGAAGCCGACCGGCGAAGAAACGCTGTCCGAGGGCGGCTTCGCCGATATCGAAGCACTGGCCGCACAGTGCCGTTTCAACGACTGCAAGCATCAGCAGGAGCCGGGCTGCGCCGTGCGTGCTGCCATCGACGCAGGCGAGATCGAAGAGAGCCGGCTGCTGAACTACTTCAAGTTGAAGGAAGAGGTGGCTGCCGCAGCGGCCAAGCTGGCGGTGCGCCAGGCCGAGACCGCGCAGGAGCGCGGCGGCAGGAAGGGCAAGGGCCAGCAGTTCCGGCCGGCTGGCAAGCCACGCCGGCGTTAAGCCGGCGGTGTCGGAAACCTGTTCCTGGTGGGTGCCAACCTTGGTTGGCACGAAGGGCTCCGAAGCCAGCCTTTGCCAGCCCTTGGTAGGTGCCAACCTTGGTTGGCACGGATGTGTCCGCAGCCCGCCGTCGGCGCATGCCCACCAACGTTGGCAGCTACCAAAGCAAGGGCAGAGCGCTATAGTCCGCGCATGGAACCGACCGCGACGCTGGACCGTGACGTGGCCCACCATGCAGCGCTCGATGCGCGCCTGGTCGAGGCCGTGGGGGGCATCCGCCTGCTGGGGCTGACCAGCTGGCCGGCAACGGTACAGGCACCGTTCCTGGACAGCGTGGCACGCGGCCAGCCGGTGCTGCCGAAGGTGGACTACCCGCGCCTGGATTTCGGCGAGGAGCGCCGCGCGCTGGCCAGCATCGCGGCTGACTGCGACGACAGCCATCCACTGGGCCACTACGTGCGGCAGTCGGCGCAGAGCTGGGACCTGGCCGCGCAGCTGCTGGAAGGGTTGGGCACCGCCGCCGTCGATACCTGTTCGGTGCAGCTGTTCGGCGCGCCCGAGCAGCCGCTGCCGGGCAATGGCCCGAGCACGCGCGAAGCGGCGCGGCACTTCATCCAGATTGCCGCCGAACTGGACCACGAACTGCTGGCGCCGGAAGAGCAGGTGCCGGTGTCGGCCATTGCCCTGCAACTGCAGCTGCAGAACGACCTCGATGCCTTCTTCGAATCGCGCATCATCCAGGTGCAGCTGGATCCGGAGCTGGTCTCCAAGGCCGCCGCCGGCCCGACCCGCATCCGCCTGCGCACAAGTGCGCGCTTCAGCGCCTACGACCGCGCGCAGCTGTTCCACCATGAAGCACTGGTGCACTCGCTGACCGCGTTGAACGGCCGCGAACAGCCGGTGCTGCCGAGCCTGGCGCTGTCGTCGCCGCGGGTGACCGCGACGCAGGAAGGGTTGGCCACGTTCGCCGAGCAGATCACCGGCAGCATCGACATCGAGCGCCTGAAACGCATCAGCCTGCGCACCGAAGCGATTGCGATGGCACGCGAAGGCGCCGATTTCATCGAGGTGTTCCGCTATTTCTGCGATGCCGGGCAGAACACCGAAGAAAGCTTCGCCTCGGCACAGCGTGTGTTCCGCGGCGTGCCGCCCGGCGGTGGACTGGCCTTCACCAAGGACACGGTGTACCTGCGTGGCCTGGTGTCGGTGCACACCTTCTTCCGTCATATGCTGGCTGAGGATCGCCTGCAGGTCTGCCGCTGGTTGTTCGCCGGCAAGATGAGCCTGACCGATGCGATTGCGTTCGCGCCGCTGTTCGAGAGTGGCGTGTTGAAGCCACCGCGCTGGCTGCCGCACTGGGTGAGCCGGGCGAACGGGCTGGCAGGCATGCTGGCGTTCTCGTTGTTCGCCAACCGGATACGGATGGACCAGCTGGCGCCGGAATGAAATGCGTTGGCGGCCTGTGGCGTCTTGATTGATATCGGAGAGAGCGGGGGGCTTGCGCTGGCCAGGACACGCCGCAAGTACGTCCCTGTAGGCTCGGCCACGGCATCCATGCCGTGGACGGTCCTGGCCAGCGCAAGCCCCCCGCTCGAGACAATTTCCTGCGAGACGGCCAGCAATCCACCAGAGGAATTGCGTTTGAAAAGCTTGAAAAGCAAAGAGACGGGCAATGCCCGGCTCTTTGCTTTTGCTCTTGCTTTTCATTGCCTCCGCGCCGGCGCAGGAAATTGTCGAGCGCGGTGGGACGGGCCGAGGCAGTACCGTGAGGCGCATGGATGCGCCGACCGAGCCTACATGGACGTACTTGCGGCGTGTCCTGCCTCGGCCCGTCCCACCGCGCCCCGCTGCGGTACTGATGCGCCGCAGCGCCCGCTTCTGACTTAGAACTCCGCCGCCACCGTCATGAACACCTGCCGCGGCGCGCTCGCATGGATCGCATAGCGCGTGCCGTTCGGATCGGTCGGTGCAAACGAGCTCAGCTGGCCGGCATAGCGCTTGTTGGTCAGGTTGGTCGCGTTCAACGACACCCGCACGTTGCGCAGGCCCAGGCCCGGGCCAAAATCGTAGCCCGCGCCAGCGTCGAAGGTGGTCACGCCCGGCACCGACTGGTCGTTGGTGTAGGTGTAGTAGCGCTTGCCGGTGTACTTCGCGCGCAGGCTGGCGAAGAAACCATCACGGTTCCAGCTGATTTCACTGGAGGCCATGCGCTGCGGCGTGTCCACGGTGACTTTGCCGGCCACCGGCACGATCGCACCGCCCGAGGTGTAGTCATCCTCGTAGGTGGTCTTGTTCCAGGACAGCGCGTTGTACCACTGCAGGCCGTCGATCGGCTTGAGGATGAAGGTCAGCTCCGCGCCATGGCTCTTCACCGAACCGACGTTGATGAAGCGCGTCACGCACTCCGGACGCGTGCCCACCTCGATGCTCGAGCACGGGTTCAGCGACAGCAGTCGGTTGTCGAACTTCACGTTGTAGGCGGCGATGGACGCCTGATACTTCTCGCCGAAGGTACGGAAGCCGGCTTCCAGGCTCTTGGATTTTTCCGGCTCCAGCCCGGCGCTGGCCGCGAACGATTCCGGCGAGACCTGCAGCGGGCCGCCGCTGCCACCGCCGACGAAGGCGGCGATGTTCTCGGCGTACGAAGCGAACAGCTCATTGTTGGCGTTGAGCTTGAAGCCCAGGCCGACCTGCGGCAGCACCGATTCCTTGGCGGTCAGCGTGCCCGAGGCGATGCTGGTCTCCACGCCCGGGTTGGCGGTGGCGCGCATGCGGGTGTTCGGGCTCTTGATGCCGACGTCCACGGTCAGGCGCTGGTCCAGGAAGCGCATGCGGTCCTGCACGTAGAACTGGCGCGTGCGGATGTCGAAGTCCTGGTTGAACAGCAGGCGGTCCGGGTTCTTCAGGTACAGGTCGTCCAGGAACGGGCCGCTGATGTAGTAGAAGTTGCGCGAGACGTTATGGTCGTTCTGCTCGAACCACAGGCCGGCTTCCAGCTCGTGGATGCCCACCGTCCACGACAGCGCGGCGGTCAGGCCATCGCGGTTGATGGTGTAGTTGGTGCTGCGGATCGAGATCGGCAGCATCTTGTCGGTACCCGGGTAGGACGGCTGGCCCGGCGCCCACCAGTGGCCCTGGCCACGGTTGTCATGATGGTAGGCCAGCAGCTTCAGGCGGCCCTGCTCGCCCAGGCGCAGGTCGGCATCCACCGAGTACAGGTTGTCGTCACGCAGCGCACGGCTCTGATAGTAGGCGTCGTCGATGCTGCGGACATTGCCGCTGAATTTGCACTTCGAAGCATTGAAGGTACCGGGCGCGCAATACGCGGCGGCCACGGCGCGATCCCAGTCCGGCGCGTAGATGTTCCAGTCATAACCCAGGCCGCGGGCCAGCATGTCCTTGGACAGGTAGGCGTAGTTGGCCTGGCTGGCACGCGAGGTCGCCACGAACGCACCGAAGCGGTGGTCGCCGACATTCCACACCGCCTTGGCGTTGAACTGGCGCGTGGTCTGGTTCTGGTGCGGCGCGGCCCACATGTCCTGGTCCTGGTGCACGCCGGACACGTAGGCCGAGAAGCCGTTGATGTCGCCGGTGTCCACACGCAGGTAACCGCGACGCTGGTTGTTGTCACCGACGGTGACGCTGGCGCGGCCGCCGAATTCGGTGGACGGGTCCATCGAGAAATACTGGATGGTGCCACCGAGATTGCTGGTCGAGGCTACGCCCAGCGAACCGATGCCCTGCGACAGTTCGGCGCCGGTCAGGTTCTCGGCGATGATCGCGCGGGCGATGCTCAGGCCGTTGTAGTTGCCGTAGCTGTTGTCGCCCAGCGGGATGCCGTCCAGTGTGTAGCCGAGGCGACTCTTGTCGAAACCGCGCAGGCTGATCGTCTGCGATTCTTCGTTGGCACCGAAGGCATCGTTGGACTGCACCGACACGCCGGGCAGGCGGTCGAGGATCTTCTGGCCGCTGGTACCCGGCGGCAGCACCTGCTTGTCGACCGCGGTGATGCGCTGCACCTGGCGGGTCTCGCCCTGGCCGATCACGGAGACGGTATCCAGCGTCTGCGCGCTCAGCGCGGCATCGGTGCTGGCATTGGCGCCGGTATCGGCCACGGTGGTGGCATGGGCGCTGGCGGCGGAAAGCGCGATCGCCACGGCGATCGTCAGGTGTCGGGTCTGCATGGTGGTCCGTTGCATTGGGGGTGGTCACCGGCATGCATGCGCGGTGCCTGGCCACTATGCGAACGGAACATGAAACCTTCTTTACGAAAAACCAACGAACGGTGCACGCGCGTGATGCGTGTCCAGCACTACCTTCGACAAGCCGGGATCAGAAGCGCTCGCCGGGCCAGCTGAACCTGAGCTGGGTCATGCAGTCACGGTCATGTTCGGAGAATGAGAATCCGATCTGGATTCCGCTCATCACGGTGCCGAACACCGTCGACTCGTCCAGGCTATGTCCTGATGGAACGGATAGAACACTGAAGTTGGGGAAGCGGCGACCCATCTGCTTTCGCGAGATGCAGGCGCCGCCCAGCGAGAGCGTCACGCCTTTGATGATTCGCCCGGAGGCATCGGTATGGATCTGGCCAGAAGGCCCTTTGATCCTCCCGCCGACCACGAATGGCGCCAGATCGATGGTTGCGCTGTCGCCCCGGCCGATTCTTGCTTCCGAACGCGAGTTGGCCGGAGCCAGTGGTGATAGCTGCACGACAAGGTCAGAGCGCGCCAGCTGCGAGGACCAGCGCTCCACGAGCCGCCATGTTGCGTCCGCCTCCTCTGCACTGGCGGCGGGCGTGGCTGCTGTCGCAGAACCGGCAATCAACAGGCTCAGGAGCAGAAGAAGTTCAGGGACGGGCTGCGATCGCTTCATCGTAGATCCTGCCGTAGAAGTCGTTGTAGTTCTCGCCGGTGGTTGAAGTTACGTTGTTGTCGCAGAACAGCTTTCCCACCTGCCGGTCCAGTTCTTCACCGCCAGCATCGGCCCGTGCGATGAGGCTGGGGCCGTTGGACGCCGCCACACCGATGTCGTAGTACCCCAGGCTGGTTACCAGAAGCTCGCTGCGCGCGGTGAGGTTGTTGAGTACCGCTTTCCCCTCCATGGTGCAGAAGTGCTGGATGAACGCACTTCGGGTACTCAAGGCGATGCCGTCGAAGTACAGTGCGTGCCCGACTTCATGGGCAATGGCTGCGATCCGGAAATAATAGCCGGCAATGTCGGAGGAATCGCAGTCGAAGGACTGGATGTAGATCCGGATGGGATCGCGATTGGTATAGGACGCGGGCGCCCAGGAAAAGGTCCACTCCGGATGCCCGGTGATCTGTGCATCGAGAGTGGGGGCACCTGGTATCAGCCAGTCGGGGCAGCCCAGACCCGTGATCACCCGCATCGGCGGGGGCTCCGCCCGGGCCTGTGTCGTCAGCAGCGTAGTGGCGACCACAAGAAGCGCAATCAGCAATGCACGCATGCCAACCTCCTTGATCCGCGATTCCAGCCGTTGGTCCATCAGGCTCAGTGAGCGTTGGCAGGTATAGCATCGGTTCTGCCGATGTATCGGGCAGTGCGTCCAAGAATTGCAGAGGCAAAATGGGGCCGGATCCCCCTCGCACGCGAAGGTTCACCGGCCCCGCGCACTCCGTGGGGGAGGCAGTCCACGCGTTGCGTGGAAGCGGGCTCAACCCATGTACAGGCCGCCATTGACCGGGTAGTCCGCGCCGGTCACGTACGAAGCCTCGTCCGAGGCCAGCCAGGCCACCAGGCCCGCCACTTCCTCGGGGCGGCCAAGGCGACGCACCGGCACCGACGCGGCCAGCCGGTCCAGTACATCCGGTGGGAAGCTGCTGATTGCCTGGCTGGCGATGTAGCCCGGCGACAGCGTATTGACCGTGACGCCGCGCGAGGCGACTTCGGCGGCCAGTGCACGGCTGAAGCCATGCATCGCCGCCTTCGCCGTTGCGTAGTTCACCTGGCCGATCTGGCCCTTGTGCGCACTCACAGAGCCGATGTTGATGATGCGGCCCCAGCCACGCGTGGCCATGCCGTCGACCACCTGCTTGGTCAGGTTGAACAGTGAATTGAGGTTGGAAGCGATCACCGCGTTCCAGTCTTCCACCGTCATCTGCCGGAACAGCAGGTCGCGGCTGCCGCCGGAGTTGTTGACCAGCACGTCCACTTCACCGACGTCGGCGCGCACCTTGGCGAACGCCGCGCTGGTCGAAGCCCAGTCGGTGGCATTGCCTTCAGAGGCGATGAAATCGAAACCCTGTTCGCGCTGCTCGCGCAGCCAGTTGGCCTTGCGCGGCGAGTTTGGTGCGCAGCCGGCGACCACGGTGTGGCCGCTGCGGGCCAGGCTCTGGCAGATGGCAGTGCCGACACTGCCCATGCCGCTGGTGACGTAAGCGATTCGAAGCGTCATTGCAGAAGGCTCCTTGGTAAGGGGTCAGGCGGCGAGCGGGTACAGGCCGAACAGCAGGCTGCCGACCATCAGCAGCATCGAGATGGCAATGGCCCACTTCAGGGTGAACTTCTGGTGGTCGGCGAACTCGACCTTGGCGAGGCCCACCAGCAGGTAGGTGGACGGCACCAACGGGCTGAGCAGGTGCACCGGCTGGCCGGCCAGCGACGCGCGTGCCATTTCCACCGGAGTGATGCCGTAGTTGCCGGCGGCCTCGGACAGGATCGGCAGCACGCCGAAGTAGAACGCGTCGTTGGACATGAAGAAGGTGAACGGCATCGACGCCACTGCGGTGATCACCGCCAGATACGGGCCCCACGATTCCGGAATCACCGCCAGGAAGCTGTGCGACATCGCTTCGACCATGCCAGTGTTGTTGAGGATGCCGGTGAAGATGCCGGCGGCGAAGATCAGCGACACCACCGACAGCACGTTGCCGGCGTGGTTGACCACGCGGCGGCGCTGCTCGGCCAGGTTCGGGTAGTTGATCACCAGGGCGATGGCGAAGCCGACCATGAACAGCACCGGCATCGGCAGCACGCCGATGATCAGTGCGGTCATCAGCGCCACGGTCAGCGCCAGGTTCACCCACAGCAGCTTCGGGCGCTTGATGTCTTCGGCGTCTTCGACGGTCGGCAGCGGGTTGCTGTCGTCGGACACGCTGTTGTCCATCCAGCTGCCGCCCTTGGGCAGGGTCACCACGCCGAGACGACGGCGTTCCTTCAGGCCCAGGTACCAGGCCAGCAGCAGCACGCCGGCACAGGCGATCACCATCGACGGGATCAGCGGCACGAACACATCGGCCGGGTCCACGTGCAGCGCGGTGGCCGCGCGTGCGGTCGGGCCGCCCCACGGGGTCAGGTTCATCACGCCGCCGGCGAGGATGGTCACGCAGGTCATGTTCAGCGCGTTCATGCCGAGGCGCTGGTACAGCGGCAGCATCGCCGAGACGGTGATCATGTAGGTGGTCGAGCCATCACCGTCGAGCGAGATCAGCATCGCCAGCACCGCGGTGCCGAGCACGATCTTCATCGGATCGCCCTTGACGAAGCGCAGGATCACCCGCACCAGCGGATCGAACAGGCCGGCATCGATCATCACGCCGAAGTAGAGGATGGCGAACATCAGCATCACGCCGGTCGGCGCGATCTTCTTGATGCCCTCCAGCATCATTTCGTCGATGTTGGCGCCGAAGCCGCCCAGCAGGGCGAAGATGATCGGGATGGTGATCAGGGCGACGAGCGGCGACAGGCGTTTGCTCATGATCAAGTACATGAACGTAATGACCATGCCAAAGCCGAGGATGCTCAGCATCATCTGCGGACTCCTTGCGAAAACAGGACGTGGGGGAGTGGAAGCGGCCCGGGCGGCGTGCCCGGGATGCCGGGCTTAGAAGTCGTACTGCAGGCGGCCGATGATCGCGCGCGTGCGGTCCACCGTGACCCCGGCCAGGCGGTCGCGGTTGCGGCTTTCGATCACGTTGAGCATGAAGCGCAGGTTGTCGCGCAGGTACCAGTTGCCGCCCAGCGTCCACGCTTCGGTGCTGCCACGGCGCAGGTCGGGTGCACCATCGAGATGCTGCGCGCCCCACATCTGGTCGTAGCGCAGCGCCACTTCGAAGGCACCGGCCTTGTGGCGGATGTCCTTGACCCGCGCGAAGCGGCCGGTCTTGCGGTCGTAGGCGCGGCTTTCGCCGGTGACGAACCAGCTGAGCATGCCGTAGGCGGCCATCACGTCGCCGCGCTGGGCTCCGTCATCGAAGGTGGCACCGCTGAACTCGCCCTGCCACGACAGCGGGCCGCGCACCTGCGCGTATTCCAGCGACCACTTGTTGACGTCGGTATCGCGGCCGGCGGAGAAGTCGACCAGGGTCAGGCGGCTCTCGTCGGACAGATGGCCGGCCGGGCGCGGGCGGATCTTCAGGCCCGGAACGCCGTTGGCGCCCGGGTTGTCATGGGCCTCGCGGGCCAGCGACAGGCCCAGGTGCAGCACGTCACCGTCGCGGGGCGAGGGCGCCCAGGTGACCCGGCCACCGGCAGCGCGGCCCTTCACCTGCCAGGCGTCGATGCTCTCCAGGCTGTAGACGCTGGCCGCCCAGGTGAAATCACCCGGATTGGCCTGCCACGACGCGCCCAGCCGGTACAGCGGTGCCAGCGTGGTGCCGGCGTTGCCGCGCTCCAGGAAGCTGCCGTAGTTGGAACTGGTGCGGTCATCCAGCGAGAAGTACTGCTTGAACTGGCCGACGGTCAGCTTGCCGGCCTTGCCGAAGCTGCGTGCCAGGTATACGTCCTTGGCCTCGACGCGGTCGCCGGAGAAGTCGGCTTCCAGCTTGTAATCGACCAGGAAGAACTTGCCGGACACATCGACCCAGGCGCGGCGGATCTCGGTGTCGTCCTTGTTCGGCGTACCGCGGTTGTCGTTGTCGAAGGTGGCGAAGTCCAGGTGCAGGCGGCCACCGAGGGTGGCGGTGACCGGACGGTCGTCTTCGGCGAAGGCCGGCGCCGACAGGGCAGCCAGAGCCATCATGGCGGCAGGACGCCGCCAGGCAAACGTGAATTCCACAAACCCTCCCAGGTGCGCGCCAGGCGCGCGGCAATCGTGGGCACCGGACGGTGCGCGGCCGCAGTCTGGGTCGCCGTAGCTGTCATCGTCCTGTCAACGGTTTGTGCGCTGCAGCGTAAATGGTCGCCAGGCAGGGCGCGGCAGGCGCACCCTGCGCCATGCGGTAGCATTCGTTTCCCCTCCCACCCGTGTGCCCATGCGCCTGCTGCTGGTCGAAGACAACCCGGATCTGGCCGATGCGATCATCCGTCGCATGCGTCGTAGCGGGCACGCCGTGGACTGGCAGGCCGACGGGCTGGCCGCGGCCAGCGTGCTGCGCTACCAGAGTTTCGACCTGGTGGTGCTGGATATCGGCCTGCCCAAGCTGGATGGCCTGCGCGTGCTGGCCGGCATGCGCGAGCGCGGCGACAGCACGCCGGTGCTGATGCTGACCGCGCGCGACGGCATCGAAGACCGCGTGCAGGCGCTGGATGTGGGGGCCGACGACTATCTTGGCAAGCCGTTCGATTTCCGCGAGTTCGAAGCACGCTGCCGGGTACTGCTGCGGCGCGCGCGGGGCCAGGCCAGTGAAGTGGTGCAGATTGGCGGCTTCCAGTTCGACAACGCCGCGCACCGGGTCAGCCTCGACGGCGAGACGATCGAACTGCCGAACCGCGAATACCGCTTGCTGGAGATCCTGGTCGGTCGCCTTGGCCAGGTGGTCGGCAAGGACGAGATCGGCAATGGGCTGTTCGGTTTCGACGACGAGGCCGGGCCCAATGCCATCGAGTTGTATGTCGGGCGCCTGAGAAAGAAGCTGGCTGGTGCCCCGCTGCGCATCACCACGGTGCGCGGCGTGGGCTATCTGCTGGAAGCCAGTGATGGCAGTGCCGACGCCGATGGTTGACGCGCGCACGGCGAACGCCGCACCGGGGTCGCTGCGGCGCACACTGCTGCTGTACCTAGGCGCGTTGCTGGCGGTGTTCGCGGTGGCCCTGCTGTTCGCCGCGCGCGACTACGGCCAGCGCGCCGCGAACCGGTCCTACGACCACCTGCTGGTGTCTTCGGCACTGTCCATCGCCGATTCGGTGGCGCTGGTCGATGGCCAATGGCAGGTCGATCTGCCGTATGCGGCGCTGGACCTGCTGGCGATGGCGCCGGAAGACCGCGTGTTCTACAGGGTGGCCGACAACCGCGGCAACCTGATCACCGGCTACGGCGACCTGCCGGCGCCGCCGCGCCGGCCCGGCACGCAGCCGCAGCTGTTCGATGCTCCCTACAGCGGCGAGATCGTGCGTTTCGTGGTGGTCGGCCGCAGCTTCGCCGCGGCCTCGGCGCAGGGCGAAGTGCAGGTACAGGTGGGCCAGACCCGGCGCGCGCGCGAAGCGGTCGCACAGGACATGGTCAATCGCGCGCTGCTGGCAATTGGCCTGTTGTCCGGGCTGCTGCTGGCGCTGGTGGCGTTCGGCGTGCATCGGGCGTTCCGGCCGCTGGTGCGGGTGGAGCGCGAGCTGTCGCGCCGCGAGCCCTCCGACCTGAAGCCATTGGACGCACGCGTGCCGCGCGAGATGGACCAGATGGTGGCCGCGTTGAACCGCTTCATGGAGCGCTTGTCCAGCAGCAACGAGACCCTGCGTGCGTTCATGGCCGAGGCCGCGCACCAGATGCGCACGCCGCTGGCGGCGCTGCGTGCGCAGGCACAGCTGGCGCTGGACGACGACGACCCGGAAGACATGCGGCGCAGCCTGCAGGCGATCGAGCGCAATGCCACCCATATGAGCCGCCTGCTCAACCAGCTGCTCAGCGATGCCAGCGTGATCCATCGTTCGCACCTGCAGCGTTTTGCATCGGTGGACCTGGCCGAAACCGTGCACCAGGCCCTGCATGAAGCCCTGCCGCAGGCGGGCCCGGCACCGCGCGTGCAGCTGGCGATGACCGCCGAGCCGGTGCAGGTGCACGGCGACGCACTGCTGCTGCGCGAGGCGATCAAGAACCTGGTCGACAACGCGCTGAAGTACGGCGGCGACGGTTCATTGCAGATTGCGTTGACCGTGGAGGGTGGGCAGGCCGTGCTGACCATTGCCGATCACGGCGCAGGCATCGCGCCCGCCGATGCCGAACGTGTGTTCGAGCGCTTCGCCCGCGGCGAAGGTGCGCCGTCCGGCGGTGCCGGGCTTGGCCTGGCCATCGTCAAGCGGGTGGTCGACAGCCACGGTGGCCGCATCGACCTCAGCAACCGCCCGCAGGGTGGGCTGGTCGCCACCATCCGCCTGCCCCGGAGCAGCTCATGATCCGTCTGTTCGCCACGGCCATCGCCCTGCTGCTGGCCCTGCCGGTGCTGGCCGCGCCGGGCGACGTGCGCCGCTTCCCTGCGCAGGGAACGGCCATCGCGCAGCTGCGCATCCACGGCACCACCGACATCGAAGTGTTCGCGGTGGTCATCGCCGATTACCAGCGCCTGCATCCCGGCACCGAGGTGGTGTACGAGGACATCATCACCCAGGACCTGTACGCGCGTTACCTGCACGACCGTGCCGGGCCATCGTCGCCTGACCTGCTGATTTCCAGCGGCATGGACCTGCAGACCAAGCTGGTCAACGATGGCCATGCACTGCCGCACCGCTCTGCGCAGACCGCGGCGCTGCCGGCGTGGGCACAGTGGCGCAACGAGGCGTTCGGGATCAGCTACGAACCGGTGGTGATGGTCTACAACACGCGCACGCTGCCGGCCGCGAAGGTGCCGCATACGCGCCGCCAGCTGCTGGACCGGCTGCGTGCCGAAGGTGCGCCGCTGCGCGGCAAGGTCGGCACCTATGACATCGAGCGCAGCAGCGTGGGGTACCTGTTGGCCACCCAGGATGCGCAGCGTGGCAGCATTGCCGGCGCATTGCTGGGCGCTCTCGGCGACAACGACGTGGTGCGTGAGGAGCGCACCGGCGTGCTGCTGGACAAGGTGGCCAGCGGCCAGCTCTCGCTGGTCTACAACGTGCTCGGTTCCTACGCTCAGGCGCGCATCGATGCAGGCGCGCCGCTGGCCATCGTCGAGCCCGAGGACTACACGCTGGTGGTGCTGCGTACCGCGGTGATTCCGCGCACCGGCCCGCATCCTGAAGAAGCGCGCCGCTTCCTCGACTACCTGCTGTCGCCGCGTGGCCAGCAGGTGCTCTCGCGCGAGGCGCGGCTGATGCCGATCGTGACCGGCAATGCGCGCAGCGATGACGCGCCGGGCCGCAGCCGGCGTCCGATCCAGCTCGGCCCGGGCCTGCTGGTGTACCTGGATGCACTCAAGCGCCGCCAGTTCCTCGACGCCTGGCGCAGCAGCGTGGAGCCAGCAGGGCGCTGACGCGGCGGCCTGCCCGTACAATGGCGGCATGAGCGAATACACCATCCTGATCGCCGACGACCACCCGCTGCTGCGTTCGGCGGTGGTGCAGTCATTGCGGCAGAGCCTGCCGCTGGCACAGGTACGCGAGGTGGCCAGTGCCGAGGCTTTGGCCGAAGCCCTCGACGCGCACCCGGATGTGGACCTGGTGCTGCTCGACCTGACCATGCCCGGCGCGCACGGTTTCTCCGCGCTGCTGCACGTACGCGGCTCGCATCCGGACATCCCGGTGGTGATCCTCTCGTCCAACGACCATCCGCGTGTGATCCGCCGCGCGCAGCAGTTCGGCGCGGCCGGTTTCATCCCGAAGTCGGCCCCGGCCGAGACCATCGGCGAGGCGGTGCAGGCGGTGCTCGACGGTGGCCTGTGGTTCCCGGCGATGGCCGCCGAGCGCTCGGAGGCCGACGCGCTGCTGGCCAGCCGCCTGGCCCAGCTGACCCCGCAGCAGTTCCGCGTGCTGCTGTGCCTGGCCGATGGCCTGCTCAACAAGCAGATCGCCTACACGCTGGGGCTGGCCGAGAACACGGTGAAGGTGCATGTCACCGCGATTCTGAAAAAACTCGAATGCCACAGCCGCACGCAGGCAGCGGTACTGGTGAAGGCGCTGGAACCGGAAGGCGACGCCGGCGCCGGGCTGTAGTTTCCAGCCAACGGCGCAGCCCCTCGTGGGTGGAGTCTGGTTGGTCGCGGAAAGCCGGATTACTGAGGGCTGGCCGGGTGGGTGGGTAGTGCGGGGAC
>NZ_JAPTFX010000098.1:0-17261 GCF_030985895.1 Stenotrophomonas sp. Sm6012
CCCACCGGAGCGGTATGCTCCCCAACCTGGACTCTACTAAGTAGCTAGTGGCCCTGAGAAAGGGGGCAGGTCAGCCCGGCAGCACGCCCACCACGTTGCGCGACTGCTTCTGCGCGATCCGGCTCTTCAGATCAACCGCCGCAGTGGCCTTCAGTGGCACCGGCTTGAAACCGCGCTTGCTGGCGTCCTTGTAGGCCTGCGCCAGATCCAGGCCGGCACCGGCGAACAGCGCCTTGGCGGCCTCCGCACTCAGCCAGCCCTGCACCGGGATGCGGGCGTCCGGATCATCCTTGGCGGGCA
The DNA here is from genome assembly GCF_030985895.1 of Stenotrophomonas sp. Sm6012. Taxonomy (NCBI): domain Bacteria; kingdom Pseudomonadati; phylum Pseudomonadota; class Gammaproteobacteria; order Lysobacterales; family Lysobacteraceae; genus Stenotrophomonas; species Stenotrophomonas sp. Sm6012. The sequence goes on from NZ_JAPTFX010000098.1 coordinate 301, forward strand.
GGTCGTACTGCGGGCCGGCCCAGGAGTTCTTCACCACATCCCAGCCATAGGAGGCGCCGGCGGTGTCGTGCACAATCAGCGCGGCGGCGGCGCCCTTGCGCGCGGCCTCTTCGAACTTGTAGGTCCAGCGGCCGTAGTAGGTCATGCGCTTGCCGTCGAACAGCTTATCGTCATCGACGTGGAAGCCGGGGTCGTTGACGAACATGACAACCGTCTTTCCCTTCCAGTCCTGGCCGGCGTAGTCGTTCCACTTCTGTTCCGGCGCATCGACGCCGTAGCCGACGAACACCAGGTCGCTGGCATCGACCTTGACCTCGGCCTGGCCGGTACGCGTGCCGACCACCATGTCGGTGCCGAACTTCAGCTCGGTGGTCTTGCCGCCCTGGGTGATCTTCAGCACGGTCGATTCGTCGGCCGTGGTCTCGGTCATCGGCACGTCCTGGAACCAGCTGTCGCCGTTGCCGGGCTGCAGGCCGATGCGCTGCATCTGGTCGCGGATGTAGTTGACCGTCAGCTCTTCGCCCTTGCTGCCCGGGGCGCGGCCTTCGAACTCATCCGAGGCCAGGGTCTTGACCATCTCGGCGAAGTCGCCGGCATTGATGTCCGGCGAGAACTGATGGGTGGCGGGCTTGGCGGCCGCAGTGCCGGTGGCTGGCGCGGCGGCCGGCGTGTCTTCGCCTTTGCAGGCACTGAGCGCGGCCGCGGCGGCCAGGCACAGGAGGAGTTTGCGGGGCATCGTCGATTCCTGGGTAACAAAGGGTGGCCGTACGTTCTGCACGACCGGTTGGGCGAGGATCACCGGACCGAACGGCGCGGTGGCTCAGTCCGCCGGGGCGGTTTCGGTGTCGAACGGGATCGGCTCGGCGCCGGTGACCGGCCCGATGCGGGCGCTGCGGTGCACGTACAGCACCACCTCGCGTTCGAACTGCAGGGGGCCATTGACCACGGCATTCGGGCCGATGATCACGCGCGGCTTGCGGCTGGCAGTCAGCGAGACGCTGAAGTTGGGCTTGCGGACGTGCACACCGCCGTTGACCTGCGAGCCGATTCCCACGGTGATGTCACCGTTGACGGTCTCCACATCCTTGCCGACGCGGCTTTCGACCAGGCCGATGCCACCGTTCACGGTTTCAACGCCGCCTTCGATCTGGCTGCCACGGTCGCTGAAGATGCTGCCGTTGACCGTGCTGACGCTGCCACGCGCAATGACCTCGCGGCCGAGGCGCACACCGCCATTGACCGTCTCGATCTTGCCGGTGCGTGCGCGGTCGGCCACCTTCACTCCGCCATTGACGGTGTCGATGCTGCCGGTCTCGACGCCTTCGCCAACGCGGATGCCGCCGTTGACCGTGTCCAGCTTGCCGTAGCGCTGGCCGGGTTCAGCGCTGATGCTACCGTTGACCTTGCTGATGTTGTCCTGGGCGCCGACCGGGCCGGCGGCGAGCAGGACGCCCAACAGCAGCGGAATGGAAAGAGTTTTCATGGGGACCTCGATGGATGTGCGGCTGGCAGGCCGCGTGCGGAGATGTCACCATTCCCCGGTAGCCCCCGCAACTGCCTGAAGTCACTGGAAAGCCCTTGCGCGACAACGTCTTCCCATCACGCCGACATCACATCGCCGCTGCCCGCGGCGGGCGCTGCCTGCTGTTGGCGCTGGCGATCGCGCTGGCCCTGCCACTGCCCGCCGCGGCGCAGACCACCCGTGAGACCGAGCGCAAGCTGCAGAAGCTGCGTACCGAACTGAAAGGCGTGGCGCAGGAGCGTCGTCAGATCGAAGGCCAGCGCGGCCAGGCGTCACAGCAACTGCGCGAGGCCGACGAGAAGGTGGCCCGCAGCGCACGCGCGCTTGCGCAGACCGAGACCGCACTGCGTGAGCAGAGCCGTGCCCTGGCCGAAGCCGAGCAGCGCCGCAGCAGCCTGCAGAACAACCTGGCCCAGCAGCACCGCGAACTGGCCGGCCTGCTGCGCGCGGCCTATCAGCTGGGCAACCACGCACCGCTGAAGCTGCTGCTGTCGCAGGACACCGTGGCCGATGCCAACCGTGCCCTGGCCTACCACCGCTATCTGCAGCGCGAACGCGCGCAGCGCATCACCACCCTGACCGCCGACCTGAAGGAATTGGAAGCGCTGCAAACGCAGATCGCCGAACGCCAGCAGAAGCTGCAGGGCGCGCAGCGTGACCAGAAACAGCAGGCGGCCACCCTGGCGGCCGATCGCCGTGATCGGGCGCAGACCGTGGCCTCGCTGGACGAACGCTTCAAGGACCAGCGCGAGAAGGAACAGGCGCTGGGCCAGGATGCAAAGGCGCTGGAAACGCTGCTGGCCAACCTGCGTGCCGCGGCGGCCCGTGCCGAAGCCGAGCGTCGTGCCGCCGCGCGCCGCGCCGCTGCCGAGAAAGCCGCCGCCGAGAAGGCCGCACGCCAGGCCAAAGCGGAAGGCCGCCCGCCACCGCCGACCAAGGTGCCGCCCGCGGTGGCCTCGGCACCGGCACCGAAGGTGGGCGGACTGGGCTGGCCGTTGTCGGGCAATCTGCTGGCCCGCTACGGCGGCAAGCTGCCCGACGGGCGCACCAGCAGCGGCGTGCTGATCGGCGCGCCCGCCGGCAGCACCGTCACCGCCGTGGCCGATGGCACGGTGGTGTTCTCCGACTGGATGACCGGCTACGGCATGATCCTGATCGTCGACCACGGCAACGGCTACATGAGCCTGTACGCGCACAACGACACCCTGCTGAAGGATGCCGGCGCACGGGTCAGCCGCGGCGATGCGGTGGCCAAGGTCGGCAATTCCGGCGGCCAGGGCGTGACCGCGCTGTACTTCGAGCTGCGTCGTGGCGGGCAGCCGGTCAATCCGGACAGCTGGCTGCAGCGGCGCTGAATCCGGCGCCGTCGCGTGACGGGCGGATTCAACGGGAATTTAGCTGTGCTTCGCGCATAATCGGCGCATGTGCCTTGGGCACGATGCCACCGTCGACAGGAGTGATCCATGCGCGCAGCCCGTACCGCCACCCTCTTGCTGGCCTTGTTGCCAGCGCTGTCCTGGGCGCAGCAGACCGCGCCCGCCCCGAGCCAGGAAACCAGCGGGCAGGCAGCGAACAGCGAGGAGGCGGTAACCTCGAAGGTTCCGCTGGAGGAAATCCGCCGTTTCGTGGCCGTGTACAACGCGGTGCGTGCCGCCTACGTCGATCCGGTGGACGACAAGAAGCTGATGCAGTCAGCGGTGCGTGGCCTGCTGCTCGATCTCGATCCGCACAGCACCTACTTCAACAAGGAAGACGCGCAGGCCTTCGACGAGCAGGCCAACGGCGCTTACGAGGGTATCGGCGTGGAGCTGCAGCAGCAGCCGGACAACGCCAGCATGAAGGTGATCTCGCCGATCGACGACACGCCGGCAGCCAAGGCCGGCATCCTCGCCGGTGACCTGATCATCGCCATCGACGGCAAGCCGATCAGCGCGATCGACGCCAGCGAGCCGCTGCGCGGCCCGGCCGGCAGCAAGGTGGTGCTGACCATCGTGCGCGAAGGCAAGCCGAAGCCGTTCGACGTCAGCCTCACCCGGCAGACCATCCGCGTGACCAGCGTGCGCAGCCGCCTGCTGGAGCCGGGGTATGGCTACATCCGCCTGAGCACCTTCCAGGCCGATACCGGTTCGGATTTCCAGAAGCATGTGCAGCAGCTGCAGAAGCAGTCCGGCGGCCAGCTCAAGGGCCTGGTGCTGGACCTGCGCAGCAACCCGGGCGGCCTGCTGACCGCCGCGGTGCAGGTGGCCGATGATCTGCTCGACAAGGGCAACATTGTCAGCACCCGTGGCCGCATCAGCATCAGCGACGCACGGTTCGATGCGACCCCCGGCGACCTGCTGAAGGGCGCACCGGTGGTGGTGCTGGCCGATGCCGGTTCGGCCAGTGCCTCGGAAGTGCTGGCCGGCGCGCTGCGCGACAACAAGCGCGCCCGCGTGGTCGGCAGTCGTACCTTCGGCAAGGGTTCGGTGCAGACCGTGCTGCCGCTGGACAACGGAGATTCGGTGAAGCTGACCACCGCGCGCTATTACACGCCCAGTGGCAAGTCGATCCAGGCCACCGGCATCGTGCCGGACGTTGAATTGAAACCTGCCGCCACGCCGGCCGAGGATGCACTGCCGGCCAGCCTCAGCGACTACAGCGAAGCGACACTGCCGGGTCATCTGCGCGGTGACGATGAGGGTACCGAGGGCTACCGCGCCGGTGCCGTGTTGCCGGGTGACGGCCCGATCAACGATGCGCTGGCCGAACTGAAGAACCCGGGTTCGGTGGCTGCACGCCTGAAGGCCGAAGCCGCCAAGGCGGAGGCGGCCAAGGCCGCGAAGGCCGCCGCGGCCAAGCCCGAAGCCAAGCCCGAAGCCAAGCCGGAACCGAAGGCGGACAGCGCGCCGGAAGCCAAGCCCGCACCGGTCCCGGCCAAGCCTTGATTCTGTAGAGTCGAGCCATGCTCGACTGATCTACGAGCGGGTGAGCGTGGAGCCGGCCAGCGGCCGGCACGACCCCGGTAAGTCAGAAGCCGTGGCGCTTGCGCAGCCGGCGCGCGATGGCCGCGCGCACGTACACGCCATACAGCAGGCCGAACACGAAGCCGCCGATGTGCGCCCACCAGGCCACCATGCCGAAGCTGGGGCCGATATGCGCGAACACCACCTGCAGTGCGGCCCACACGCCGATCAGCAGGTAGGCCGGGGCGCGCACGAACTCCAGGAACAGGCCGAGCGGGATCACCACGCCCAGCCGGGCGCCGGGGAACAGGGCCAGGTAGGCGCCGATCAGCGCCGAAACCGCTCCGCTGGCGCCGATGATGATCTGGTCCGGGCTGCCCATGGTGTAGATCGCCACAAGGTTGGACACCGCGCCGCCGACCAGGAACAGCAGCAGCAACCGCCACGGCCCCAGCACGCGCTCGGCGGGCAGGCCGAAGATCAGCAGGAACACCAGGTTGCCCAACAGGTGTGACCAGTCCGCGTGCAGGAACAGGGCAGTGAAAAGGCGCAGCACGCTGCCATCCTGCAGAGTCGCCCACCAGTCCAGCGGGTGGGTCAGGCCGGTGGACAGCGCGCCCCAGTCCAGCCAGAGGCTGCCGCGGGCATCGTCCGGGCGCGAGATCGACCACAGGAACGCGAGCCACAATGCCGCAAACAGCACGGGCGTGGCCCAGCGCAGGGCCGCCTTCTTGCGCGACGGGAGGGAGACGAACATGGCATTAGCCTAGCGTGCGGGCGCTTGTGGCGGGGATGGTCCTGTTCAGCTTTTGAGACGAAAAAACCGCCGGCGCTGTTATTGTTTCATTAACAGCTCTGGGTAATACTCGCATACGGCGTCGTATGTCGGGAGGGGAATCCGGCGCGCTCCGAAGGGCCCCAGGGCCTGCCGGGCGCAGGCGCACTCAGAGCACCATCACCGCTTACCGGAGAGAGAACTACGATGCAAACCGCTTCCACCATTGCCCGTTTGACCCTGCTGGCCGTCGGCGTTGCCGGTGCGCTGGCCGCCGCCGATGCCAACGCCGCCGCCTTCCAGCTGAAGGAAAACAGTGCCAAGGGCCTCGGCCGTGCGTTCGCCGGCTCCACCGCTGCCGAAGGTGACGCCTCGGTCATCGCCACCAACCCGGCTTCCATGCGCCTGCTCGATGGCACCATGCTGCAGGGCGACGTCAGCGCCATCAGCTTCGGCGCCAAGTTCCGCGGCCAGGGCAAGTATGGCAACGGCGCTCCGATTTCCGGCGGCAACGGCGGCGACGCCGGCATGATCGCCCCGGTTCCGGCCGCCTACTTCCACCTGCCGTTCGGCGAGAAGGAGAACATGCACTTCGGCGCTTCGCTGACCGTGCCGTTCGGCTTCAAGACCGAATACGACCGCGACTGGGTTGGCCGCTACAACGGCGTCAAGACCGAGCTGCAGGCAATCGACCTGGGCGTCGCGTTCTCCTATGACGTCAACCCGTACCTGTCGTTCGGTGCTTCGGTGTTCGCCGAACGCCTGAACGTCGACCTGACCAGCGCCGTCGACACCGGCACCGCGATCAATGCCAGCGCCCAGCAGAAGGCTGCCGCTGCCGTTCTGGCCGCTGGTGGCACCCCGGCCCAGGCCGCTGCCGCTTCGCGCCAGGCCGCCGTGGCCATGGCCCAGCAGGGCTTCGCCCCGGGTACCGCCGATGGCTACCTGCGCATCAAGGGTGACGAAGTGTCCATGGGTTACACCCTGGGCGTGACCGTCAGCCCGGTGGAAGGCACCAACATCGCCTTCAGCTACCGCTCCGAGGTCGAGCACAAGATCACCGACGGCAAGGCTGACTTCACCATCCCGCAGAACGCGGCTGCCTTCCTGGCGTCCGCAGGCCCGGGCACCTTCATCGACAGCAACGGTCGCGCCACCATCACGCTGCCGGCCAGCGCCACGATGAGCATCTCGCACCGCGTGAACGACCAGTGGAAGATCATGGCCGACGTCTCGCGCACCGCGTGGAGCAAGTTCGACCAGGTCACCGTCGACTATGACTCCAACCAGCCGGACAGCGTGCTGCCGTTCCACTACCGCGACACCACCTTCGCGTCGATCGGTACCGAGTACCGCATGAACGAGAAGCTGACCCTGCGCGGCGGTCTCGCCTATGACCAGACCCCGACCACCGACGCCCATCGTGACGTGCGCGTGCCGGACACCACCCGCAAGTGGCTGTCGCTGGGTCTGACCTACGCGGCTTCGGACAAGATGGAATACAGCGTGGGCTACACCCACCTGTTCACCAAGGATCCGAACATCACCTCGACCTCGGCCACGGCCAACACCGTGACCGGCAAGTACAAGGTCAGCGGCGACGTGCTGGCAGCTTCGATGCAGTACAAGTTCTGATCCAGGCGATCGCCTGAAGCAGGACATGGAGGGCCCCGCGCAAGCGGGGCCTTTCCTTTTTCATGGCGTGCCCTCCCTGCAGGGCGCGGATCCATGACAATAGGGCGATGAACCTGTCCGACCCGAACTTCCAGCTGGAGCTGGCTGCCAACATCGCCGTCGCCGGCTCGATCCTGCTGGCCGGCCGCAACAACGTGCACACCTGGTGGCTGGGCATCGTCGGCTGTGCACTGTTCGCAGCGGTGTTCGAACGCTCGCATCTGTACGCGGACATGGTGCTGCAGTTCTTCTTCATCGCCATCAGCGTGCTGGGCTGGTGGCAGTGGCTGCGTGGCGACCATGGTTCGCCGCTGCCGATCACCGCGCTGCGCCCGCGTGCGTGGGCCTGGCTGGCGCCGTTGGCGGTGGTGGCCACCTTCGGTTATGGCTGGATGTTGACCCGCCTGACCAACGCCTACGCGCCGTACATCGATTCGGCGGTGCTGGTGCTGAGCGTGATCGCGCAGATCCTGATGATGCGGCGCAAGCTGGAATCGTGGTGGGTGTGGCTGCTGGTGAACACCGTGGCGGTGCCGCTGTACTACAGCCGTGGCCTGCACCTGACCTCGATCCTGTATGTCGGCTTCTGGATCAACGCGCTGGTGGCGCTGCGCCATTGGCGCAACCTGATGCGCGACGAGGCACGTTGAGCAAAGAAAAACCCCGCTTTCGCGGGGTCTTTCGTTTTACTGCATCAACCGGGCGATCAGTCGCCCAGGGTCAGCAGCGAGGCGTTGCCGCCCGCGGCGGTGGTGTTCACCGTCACCGTCTTCTCGGTGGCGAAGCGCAGCAGGTAGTGCGGGCCACCGGCCTTCGGGCCGGTGCCGGACAGGCCCTGGCCGCCGAACGGCTGCACGCCGACCACCGCACCGATCTGGTTGCGGTTGACGTAGACGTTGCCGACGTGGACACCGTTGCTGATGCGATCAACGGTTTCGTCGATGCGCGAATGCACGCCCAGGGTCAGGCCGTAGCCGGTGGCGTTGATCTGGTCGATCACCGCGTCGAGCTGGTCGCCCTTCCAGCGGATCACGTGCAGCACCGGCCCGAAGATTTCCTTGTGCAGCTGGCCCAGGTCCCTCAGCTCATACGCGCGCGGTGCGAAGAAGGTGCCGTTGGCGGCTTCTGCGGACAGCTCGGCGGCGGCGATCAGGCGTGCTTCGCGGTCCATGCGCACGGCGTGGTCCTGCAGGATCTTCAGTGCATCGGCGTCGATCACCGGGCCGACGTCGGTGGACAGCAGGCCCGGGTTGCCGACCTTCAGTTCCTTCATCGCACCAGCCAGCATGGTCATCACCTTGTCGGCGATGTCGTCCTGCACGAACAGCACGCGCGCGGCCGAGCAACGCTGGCCGGCGGAGGTGAAGGCCGAACCGATGGCGTCCTTGACCAGCTGTTCCGGCAGCGCCGAGGAGTCGGCGATGAAGGCGTTCTGGCCACCGGTCTCGGCAATCAGCACGCCGATGGCGGCGTCGCGGGCGGCCATCGCGCGGTTGATCGCACGGGCGGTGTCGGTGGAACCAGTGAAGGCCACGCCGGCCACGCGCGGGTCGGCGGTCAGCGCGGCACCGACGGTGGCGCCGTCGCCCGGCAGGAACTGCACCACCTCGGCCGGCACGCCGGCGTCGTGCAGCAGCTTCACCGCGTAGTAGCCGATCAGGTTGGTCTGTTCGGCCGGCTTGGCGATGACGCTGTTGCCGGCGGCCAGTGCGGCGGCCACCTGGCCCAGGAAGATCGCCAGCGGGAAGTTCCACGGGCTGATGCAGACGAACACGCCGCGGCCGTGCAGCTGCAGTTCGTTGGATTCACCAGTCGGGCTCGGCAGCTTCTCGGCGTGGCTGAACTGCTCGCGCGCCTGCTTGGCGTAGTAGCGCAGGAAGTCCACCGCTTCGCGCACTTCGGCGATGCTGTCGGGCAGGCTCTTGCCGGCTTCCTTCACGCACAGCGCCATGAACTCCGGCATGCGTGCTTCCAGCTGGTCGGCGGCGTGCTCGAGGATGGCGGCGCGGCTGGCGGCCGGGGTGCGGTTCCAGGCTGGCTGCGCGGCCACGGCATTGGCGAGGGCCTTCTGCACGGTGTCGGCATCGGCGGCCAGCCACTGGCCGACCACTTCACGGGTGTCGGCCGGGTTGGTCACTGGCAGCGCGGCGCCGGCCGGGTTCGCACCCGGCACCAGCGGGGCGGCCTGCCAGGGCTTCACGGCGGCGTTGATCTGCTCGGCCAGGGCGCGCAGTTCGTTGTCGTTGGCGAGGTTGGCGCCCATGGAGTTCTTCCTGTCGTGGTTCTGGCTGCGCAGCAGGTCAACCGGCAGCGGGATCTTCGGGTGGGGGATCGAGGCGAACGAGGCGACCATCTCGACCGGATCGCGGATCAGGTCGGCGATCGGCACGCGTTCGTCGGTGATGCGGTTGACGAAGCTGGAGTTGGCGCCGTTTTCCAGCAGGCGGCGCACCAGGTACGGCAGCAGGTCTTCATGCGAACCGACCGGCGCATACACGCGGCAGGGCAGGCCGAGGCGGTCGGCCGGCACCACTTCGGCGTACAGGTCGTCGCCCATGCCGTGCAGCTTCTGGTGCTCGTACACGCCACCGTTGGCGATGCTGCGCACCGCGGCGATGGTGTGCGCGTTGTGCGTGGCGAACATCGGGTAGATCGCGTCGGCATGGGTGAACAGGCGCTTGGCGCAGGCCAGGTAGGACACGTCGGTGTTCTGCTTGCGGGTGAACACCGGGTAGCCCGGGTAGCCTTCGATCTGCGCGCGCTTGATCTCGGCATCCCAGTAGGCGCCCTTGACCAGGCGCACCTGCAGGCGACGACCGGCGCGGCGCGCCATGTCGGCCAGGTGGTCGATCGTGTACGGCGTGCGCTTCTGGTAGGCCTGCACGACCACGCCGAAGCCATCCCAGCCCGCCAGCGAGGCATCGCCGAACACCTGTTCGATGATGTCCAGCGACAGTTCCAGGCGGTCGGATTCTTCGGCGTCGACGGTGCAGCCGATGCCGTAGCTCTTGGCCAGCTGCGCCAGTTCCAGCACGCCCGGCACCAGGTCCTTCAGCACGCGCTCGCGCTTGGCGTGCTCGTAGCGCGGGTACAGCGCCGACAGCTTGATCGAGATGCCCGGGGCGTTGTTGACGTCGCCGTCCGGACGGCCGCCGCGTGCCTTGTGATCGCCGCCGATGGCGTGGATCGCACGACGGTAGTCTTCCAGGTAGCGCAGCGCGTCCTTCATGGTCAGCGCACCTTCGCCCAGCATGTCGAACGAGTAGCGGTAGTCTGCGTTGTCACCCTTGTGCGAGCGCGACAGCGCTTCGCTGATCGTGCGGCCCATGACGAACTGGTGGCCCATGATCTTCATCGCCTGGCGCACGGCCAGGCGCACCACCGGCTCACCGACGCGGCCGACCAGGCGCTTGAACGCGCTGGGCGCATCGGCGCGGGTGGCGTCGTTCATCTGCACCAGCTTGCCGGTCAGCATCAGGCCCCAGGTGGAGGCGTTGACCAGCACCGAGTCGCTGCCGCCCAGGTGCTTTTCCCAGTCGGCGTCGGCCAGCTTGTCGCGGATCAGCTTGTCGGCGGTGTCCTGGTCCGGAATGCGCAGCAGCGCCTCGGCCACGCACATCAGCAGCACGCCTTCCTCGCTGCCCAGGTCGTACTGGCGCATGAAGGCTTCGATCGCGCCCTGGTCCTTGGCGCGCACGCGCACCCGGCCGACCAGGTCGGCGGCCAGCGCCTGCACCCTGGCCTGCTCCTCGGCGGGCAGGCGCGCCTGCGCCAGAAGATCGCGCACGTGGCTGGCCTCGTCCTTCAACCAGGCATCGGTGATGGCCTGGCGGAACGGGTTGGGGGACGCCGGCAGTTCCGGCGACAGCAGCGCGCCGGGACGCGGGGCGTCGCTGGCGGCAGGGGAGGAGGAGGGTGCGTTCATGCCGGTCCGGCCAGTGGAAAACTTGGCGATTTTAATCATTTTTCCGGGTTCCGGAAGTGCCCCGCAGCCACCTTCGTGAAGTGCTGATAGCCTCTGGCTGCGGTGGATTCAGCGTGTTCAGCAGGCTCGACAATATTTGTGCTGAATTCGTCATTCGTGCCGCCGACCTCATGCTGTGTTGCAGCATGGGGAAAAGTGTGAATGCACCCTTGCTACGGGCGAGAGGGCGGGGCTACCATCGAGTCGTTTCCCGCGGCAGGAACGCGGTTGCGACATGATCGAGGTGCTTCCAGCTCCGGATGGGTCAGGTACGCAGCTGCGGCTGCGTCCCCCACGGGCGCTCGATGCCCGGCAGTTCGTCCTGTTGTTCACCGTGTTGTCGGGTGCGATGTGGCTGGTGTCCGCCCTCGGGTGGTTGGCCGGCAATGCATTCGCCCCCCTGTTCGCGCTGCTGTACAGCCTGGTGCTGGCGGCGGCGCTGCGTGCCTTGTGGCGCAGCGGAGAACGGCAGGAGGAGATCCGGGTAGTGCCGGCGTACGTGGAGGTCATCCCCGTACCCGGTGGATCGCCGGTGTTCCGGGCCCACCCCCACTGGGTGCGCCTGCTCACCGACGATGAGAGGGTCCGGCTGGCATCCAGCGGCCGGCAGGTGGAGGTGGGGAGTTTCCTCGCGCCGGCCGAACGTCAGACGCTTGCAGAGACACTTGAAAGCTTGCTCGCCGCCAGCGATGGCGGCAACCGACGACGCTAAGGGTCTAGGCAATGAAGCAAAGCAGCAGGTGGGGCACGAAGTGCGTTGCAGCGGTCGCCGCCACGGTGGCCGGGGGACTGGTTCCGGCATTGGCATGGGCCCAGGCGGCCGATCCCAAGCCGTGGCAGCTGAACATGGGCAAGGGGGTGACCCAGACCTCGCGCCTGGCCTGGGAATCGAACAACCTCTCGTTGATCATCTGCACGGTGATCGGCGTCATCGTGTTCGGGGCGATGGCCTACGCCATCTTCAAGTTCCGCAAATCCAAGGGCGCGGTGGCCGCCACCTTCAGCCACAACACCAAGGCCGAGGTGATCTGGACGGTGATCCCGGTGATCATCCTGATCGTGATGGCATGGCCGGCCACGGCCAACCTGATCAAGATGTACGACACCCGCGATGCCGAGATGACGGTGAAGGTCACCGGCTACCAGTGGATGTGGAAGTACGAATACCTCGGCGAGAATGTCACCTTCACCAGCCGCCTGGACCGCGAGTCCGACCGCGTGCGGCAGAGCGGCATCGTGCCGACCCGCGAGAGCCATCCGCATTACCTGCTGGACGTGGACAACCGGCTGGTGCTGCCGGTGGATACCAAGGTGCGCTTCGTCATCACCTCCGACGACGTGATCCATGCCTGGTGGGTGCCGGCGCTGGGCTGGAAGCAGGACGCCATCCCCGGCTTCATCAATGAAGCGTGGACCAGCATCGAGCAGCCCGGCGTGTACCGCGGCCAGTGCGCCGAGCTGTGCGGCAAGGACCATGGCTTCATGCCGATCGTGGTCGAGGCGGTGTCCAAGGAGGAATTCAAGCAGTGGCTGGCGCAGCGCAAGCCGGCGCCGCCGCCCGCGCCTGCGCCTGCGACGCCTGCGGCACCGGCAGAACCCGCGGCGCCGGCCGGTGAGGCGCCTGCCGCCCCCGCTGCGGCGGACGCCACCAGCGCACCTGCCACCGCAGCCAGCGGCGCGTGATGTAAAGCCCGTGGCCGCCTGCGGCTGCGGTGACAACCGATTCTGAGAGGTGTTTTGCAATGGCGCACTCGGCAGTTGGGCACGACGATCACCATCACCAGCAGAGTTTCTTCGAGCGTTGGTTCTTCTCGACCAACCACAAGGACATCGGCACGCTGTACCTGGGTTTCAGCTTCATCATGTTCATCATCGGTGCGGCGATGAGCGTGGTGATCCGCGCCGAGCTGGCGCAGCCGGGCCTGCAGTTCGTCAAGCCCGAGTTCTTCAACCAGATGACCACCGTGCATGCGCTGGTGATGATCTTCGGTGGCGTGATGCCGGCCTTCGTCGGCCTGGCCAACTGGATGATCCCGCTGCAGATCGGCGCGCCGGACATGGCGCTGCCGCGCATGAACAACTGGTCGTTCTGGCTGCTGCCGGTGGCCTTCAGCCTGCTGCTGCTGACCCTGTTCCTGCCCGGTGGTGCGCCGGCCGGTGGCTGGACGCTGTACCCGCCGCTGTCGCTGCAGGGTGGCTACAACGTGGCCTTCAGCGTGTTCGCGATCCACGTGGCCGGCATCAGTTCGATCATGGGCGCGATCAACATCATCGCCACCGTGCTGAACATGCGCGCGCCGGGCATCGACCTGCTGAAGATGCCGATCTTCTGCTGGGCCTGGCTGATCACCGCGTTCCTGCTGATCGCGGTGATGCCGGTGCTGGCCGGCGCGGTGACCATGCTGCTGACCGACAAGTTCTTCGGTACCAGCTTCTTCAACGCCGCCGGTGGCGGTGACCCGGTGATGTACCAGCACATCTTCTGGTTCTTCGGGCACCCCGAGGTCTACATCATGATCCTGCCCGCCTTCGGCGTGGTCAGCGAGATCATCCCGACCTTCAGCCGCAAGCCGCTGTTCGGCTACCAGGCGATGGTGTACGCCACCGCCGCGATCGCGTTCCTGTCGTTCATCGTCTGGGCCCACCACATGTTCACGGTGGGCATGCCGCTGGGCGGCGAGATCTACTTCATGTTCGCCACCATGCTGATCTCGATCCCGACCGGCGTGAAGGTGTTCAACTGGGTCAGCACCATGTGGCGTGGCTCGCTGACGTTCGAGGCGCCGATGCTGTGGTCGGTGGCCTTCGTCATCCTGTTCACCATCGGTGGCTTCTCCGGCCTGATGCTGGCGATCGTGGCGGCGGACTTCCAATACCACGACACCTACTTCGTGGTGGCGCACTTCCACTACGTGCTGGTAACCGGCGCGGTGTTCGCGCTGATCGCCGCGGTGTACTACTGGTGGCCGAAGTGGACCGGGCGCATGTACAGCGAGAAGTGGGCCAAGGTGCACTTCTGGTGGTCGATCGTGTTCGTCAACCTGCTGTTCTTCCCGCAGCACTTCCTCGGCCTGGCCGGCATGCCGCGCCGCATTCCCGACTACAGCGTGGCCTTTGCCGACTGGAACCTGATCAGCTCGATCGGTGCGTTCGGCATGTTCGTCACCCCGTTCATGATGGCGGCGATCCTGCTGTCCTCGCTGCGCAACGGTGAAAAGGCCGAGGCACGCAGCTGGGAAGGCGCGCGCGGCCTGGAATGGACGCTGCCGTCGCCGGCACCGGCGCACACCTTCACCACACCGCCGACCATCCGCCCGGGCGACCTGGCGCATGACGACATCACGCATTGAGGTGGGGCATGCATAACGAGAGCCCGCTTCCGATCGGTAGGGTCGACGGTCAGTCGACTCGCGAAGAGCAGCCGACCAGCGGTCGGCTCCACCACGGCGAGAGCAACGGCATCGAACAGCAGCGCCAGCGTGCCAAGCGTACCGCTGCCTGGGTCGGCGCCATCGCCGTGCTGGTCTACGTCGGTTTCATCCTCAGCGGGGTGATCGGCCGATGAGCGAGACGCCCGCCAGCACCCCGTCACGCAGCGCCGGGTTGCCGCGCCTGATCGGCGTGGCGGTAGCGGTGTTCCTGCTGACGTTCTCGCTGGTGCCGCTGTATCGCATCGCCTGCGAGAAGGTGTTCGGCGTGCGCCTGGAGCGCGGCCCCGGCAGCGAGGCCAGCACGGGCGCGGTGGCCGGCAAGCGTACCGTGCGCGTCGAGTTCGATGGCGGCGTCAATTCGCGCCTGCCATGGTCGTTCCATCCCGAGCAGCTGACCATGGACGTGGTGCCGGGCGAGCTCAACGAAGCGCTGTACTTTGCCCGCAACGACAGCACGCAGGCCGTGGTGGGAAGTGCCGTGCCTTCGGTGGCACCGGCACGCGCGTCGGGCTTCTTCAGCAAGACCGAGTGCTTCTGTTTCACCGCGCAGACGCTGCAGGCCGGCGAGAAGCGCGACATGCCGGTGCGCTTCATCGTCGATCCGGACCTGCCGCCGGAAATCAGGACGATCACCTTGTCCTATACCTTCTACCGCAACGACGCGTTGTCCGATCGGCTGGCCCCGGCCGCCACCTCGGAAGGCGCGCACGCCGCACCCTGACCCGGATACCGACATGGCCCAGACACCGACCGACGCCAACGTGTACTTTGTCCCGGCCCAAAGCAAATGGCCGTTCGTGGGCTCCATCGCGATGATGGTGACCATGGTCGGCGTGGCCAGCTGGCTCAACGATGCGAGCTGGGGCCGCTGGACGTTCTACATCGGCATCGCGATGCTGGTGCTGACCCTGTTCTGGTGGTTCAGCGACGTGGTGCGCGAATCGCAGGCCGGCAACTACAACCGCCAGGTCGACGGCTCGTTCCGGATGGGCATGGTCTGGTTCATCTTCTCCGAAGTGATGTTCTTCGGCGCCTTCTTCGGCGCGCTGTTCTACACCCGCAATCTCGGCCTGTCGTGGCTGAGCGGCGAAGGCCGCGGGGTGATGACCAACGAGCTGCTCTGGCAGGGCTATTCCGCTGGATGGCCGACCAATGGTCCTGCGGCGATCGGTGGTGCGTTCCAGACCATCCCGGCCTGGGGCCTGCCGCTGATCAATACGCTGATCCTGCTCACCTCCGGCGTAACCCTGACCATCGCCCACCATGCACTGAAGGCCGGCAACCGCCGCCAGCTGCTGATCTGGCTGGGCCTGACCGTGGTGCTCGGCCTCGGCTTCCTGACCCTGCAGGCAGAGGAATACATCCACGCCTACAAGGAACTGAACCTGACGCTGGGCTCGGGCATCTACGGTTCGACGTTCTTCATGCTGACCGGCTTCCACGGCGCGCACGTGCTGCTGGGCACGATCATGCTGATCGTGATGTGGCTGCGTTCGGCAAAGGGCCACTTCACCCGCGACAACCATTTCGGTTTCGAAGCCGCCGCGTGGTACTGGCACTTCGTCGACGTGGTGTGGCTGATGCTGTTCCTGTTCGTCTACGTGCTTTGACCGCGCGCGGATCGGTGGGGTCAGCCACCGATGCCGTGCGGTTTGATCCAGCCCATGTAGATGCTCACGATCACCAGTACGATCAAGGCCACAGACACCGCGATGCGGCGGGTCAGTGCGTTGACCGTGCGCTTGGTCTGGCCGCGGTCGACCAGCAGGTAATACAGGCCGGCGCCCAGATTCCAGACGATGACGATCAGAAACGCGATTACCAGCAGGGTCTTCAGCGAATCACTCATGCGCGGCTCGTGGGCAGGGTGGATGCGCCTATCTGACCGCGTTTGCGCGGACTTGTCATGATGCGCCAGCACACGCGCGTGATCGGATGGCTGCTGGCGGTGCTGGCGATGGCCGGTTTCAGCGCATTGGGGCTGTGGCAGCTGCAGCGCATGCATGCCAAACAGGCAATGTTGGATGCGCAGGGTCCAGCAGTGGCGCAGGCATTGCCGCTGGCGCAGGCACTCGCGGCACCCGGTGCGCTGCACGGCGTGGCCGACCACGGCCGCTTCCTGCCTGGCGTGGTGCTGCTGGACAACCAGACCCGGCATGGCCGCGCCGGAGTGAAGATCTATCGCCCGTTCCGCAGTGACGACGGCAGTGTGCTGCTGGTGGATCTCGGTTGGCGCGCGTTGCCACCGGATCGCACCTTGCCGGATCTGCCGGCGCCGCCTTCGCCGGTAGCCGTGCGTGGCTTGCTGGCGCCGCCGCCGTCGGCGGGGTTGGCGCTGGGGCCGGCGTTCTCCGCGACCGGTGAGGCCGGGCGCTGGCTGGCCAGCCGGCTGCCCGCCGAAGGCCTGGCCCGCGCGCTGGGGCTGCAGGCGCTACCCGACCGCGTGCTGCGCCTAGACCCGGCGCTGCCATTCGGCGATGAGCGCGACCTGGACCTGCTGCCGAACACGCTGCCGCCGCAGCGCCACCTGGGCTACGCGGTGCAGTGGTTCGGGCTGGCCCTGACCGTGCTGGTGGTGGCGCTGGTGCTGGAGCGGCGCAGGAGACGCGCCGTGGCCCGGTAGTGCCGGCCGCTGGCCGGCGTCCCCCGGAAT
>NZ_JAPTFX010000099.1:0-17014 GCF_030985895.1 Stenotrophomonas sp. Sm6012
ATGAAGACCCAACGGGCAGCCGGCCAGCGGCCGGCGCTACCGAAATGCCTGTCAGCTGTTCTTCTTCGCCGCCATCGCCGCGGCCAGCTCGGCCTTGAATTCCTCGAAGGTCTGGCCCTTCTCCTTCGCTTCGGCCTGCGCGGCATCGCGCAGCGCATCGGAGTACATCAGGCGCACCGGCGTGCCGTTGCGCTCGTGCAGTTCACCGGCCTGCATGATCAGCGCCAGCACCTGCGCAGCACTCTCGCTGTGGCCAGCGATGCGGCCGTCCATGCCCAGCACCCATTCGCCGTCGCGGCGCACGACCCCGGCCAGCAGGGTGCGCTGCGCGTCGCGCAGTTCGGCATGCGGCTCCACCGGCGAGGCCTGGGCTGCAACCTTGTTGGCGGCCTGCTTTTCCTGGCGACGGCGCTGGTCGCGGCGGGTCTTGGAGCTGGTGGACATGGTGCGGTACCGCGGCGAGGGGGGCGCAAGGATAGCGCACCCCGCCCGCCGGGCCACTTCACGCACGTTCGATCCTGCGCGATCAGTCCAGTACTTTGCCGTGCCGCCAGTAGCCCATGAAGGTGATCGAGCGGCGGTCCAGCCCGCAGTCGCGGACCAGATGCCGGCGGATCGCCATCACGGCCCCGGCCTCGCCCGCCACCCAGGCGTACAGCGGCCCGGCCACGCTGGCATCGGCCTGCTCCCAGAGGATCTGCGCATCGACGTCGATCTCCTCCAGCTCATCACCGGCGCCCACGCTCGAGGCCGCTGCCAGGCGTTCCTGCACCGCCTGCAGCAGGGGCTGCCCGTAGGCCGCCTGCCCGCGCGGCAGCCAGACCAGTTCGGCGCTGGCCGGCGCGGTCAGCGGCACCGCATCACCGGCCTGGGCGACTTCCAGCAGGGCCAGCGTGCGTGGCGGATCGGCCATGCCCGCCAGTTCCTCCAGGATGCCGGCCACGGCCGGCAACGCGGTCTCGTCGGCTACCAGCAGCACCTGGCCCACACCGGCCGGCGGCTTCCATTCCCAGCCTTCGCTGCTGTCGGCGCAGTCGGCATCCGGAGCGAGCAGCACCACACGGTCGCCCGGGCGTGCATGCATGGCCCAGCGCGAGGCGGGCCCGGTCACGCCGTGGATGACGAAATCGACGTCGACCTCGCCCTGCTCAGCGCGCAGCTGGCGGATGGTGTAGGTGCGCATCGGAGGGCGCTGGTCGTCAGGCAGGGCCCGGTAGCGCGGGTACCAGTCCTCGCCGCTGGGGACCTGCGGAAGGTCCTGGCCGGGCAAGGGGAAGAACACCTTGATGCGCTGGTCCGGGCCTTCGGTCTTCATCCGTGCCACGTCGGCACCGGTGAACACCATGCGGTCCAGCGAAGGGGAAAGCACGCGGCGCTCTTTCAGCGCCACCTCGAACAGGCGGTAGGTCTGCTGCGCAGCCATGGGGGAACCTCATGCAACGACATTGGATCGGCTGGCTGTCGTGCACCCCTGCACCGGCTGGCTGGAGTCCCCAGCCTAATCCGGTGGTGTTCGGTCGCAAGGGTTGCAGGCATCGCGCCCCGCCCTACCCCTGCGCGCTGCTCAATGGCCCGTGCAGGCTGCCTGCGCCACGCGTTCACGCTGGTGTTCCCAGTACCAGAACACGAATCCGACGGCGAAAAAGGCGGCCTGGCCCAGTGCCAGGTGCAACGGGCTGGCACTGAGCAGCGGCGATACCACGCCCGCCACCACGGTGCTGATCATCAGCTGCGCAAAGGCCTGCAGCGAAGACGCCAGACCACGCTGATGCGGGTACATGTCCAGCACCGCCAGCGCCAGGATCGGGAAGATCAGCGCCATGCCCATGCCACCCAGGAAAATCGGCAGCACCGCCCACGGCAGCACGAACTGCGGCGCCAGTGCCACGTAGCCGACGTTCAGCAGTACCGACAACGCGCAAAGCGCGAAACCGATGGCGACCTGGCGGGTGGGCGTGGTGTGCCCGGCCATGCGCCCCGACAGGAACGAGCCGGTGGTCATGCCGCCGATGGTAGGAATGAACAGCCAGGCGAATCCGCCCTCGCCCAGATGCAGATGCTGCATCACGAACACCGGCGCCGAGGAGATGTACAGGAAGATGCCGCCGAAGCCGATGCTGCCGGCCAGCGCCAGGCGCAGGAAGCGCGGGTTGAAGCCGATGCGCACGTAGTCGCGCATCAGCACCCGCGGCGACAGCGGCACCCGCGCCTCGACCGGATGCGTTTCCGGCAGGAAGCGTGCGGTGGCTGCCAGCAGCACCAGCGCAAACACCACCAGGAACCAGAAGATCAGTGGCCAACCCGCACCACTGAGCAGGATCCAGCCGCCGATGATCGGCGCGATCGCCGGGGCGATGCCGAACAGCATCGACACCTGGCTCATCAGCCGCTGCGCGTCATGGCCGTGGTAGAGGTCGCGGATCACCGCGCGGCCGACGATCATGCCGACACCCGCCGACAGGCCCTGCAGCGCGCGGAACGCCAGCAGCGTGGTCAGGTCGGTGGACAGCGCACAGCCGACCGAAGCGCCGACAAACACCACCAGGCCGCCGAGGATCACCCGCTTGCGGCCCCAGGCATCGGACAGCGGGCCGTGCGCCAGGCTCATCAGGCCGTAGAACAGCAGGTACACGCTGATGGTCTGCTGCACCGCCACTTCGTCCACCGCCAGGCGCTGGGCCAGCTGCGGGAAGGCCGGGAAGATGGTGTCGATCGAGAACGGACCGAACATGGCCAGGCCGGCGAGCAGCAGGGCCATGCGGCGGGTGGAAGGAGCAACAGCGGCGGTCATGGGGAAGGCGTCCGGCAGGGCCATGCGCGGCACGCACGGCGGGCGCCGGTCCCCTGCAGCAGGGACGGCGCCAGATGAATTCGGGTATCCGCCCATCATAGGTGGGGATTGCGCCCGATGCCATGCAGCAGTGCACAAAACGTACGGACGGGCCATCGGCCATTCAGGCGCGGCCGCACCCGCCGGGGGCGGCCCACGGGCCCGCGACGGGCTATAATCGGCGGGCAACACGGTGGGAGAAGCGGAACACCGCTGCCGAAGGCGCAACGCCCGTAATCGCTCAGGCCCGATACCACCCGTAACACAACTCTGGAGAGACCGGTTCGATCCGGCGCCGAAGGGGCACGAAGCTGCGGCCAGCCGCACTTCCAAACTCTCAGGCAAAAGGACAGAGGGGCGCCCCGCAGACCGCCGACCGGCGGCTTGTGCCCGTGCGTGTGCCCTTTCCTGACGGATCCTTCGCCATGTCCCAGAACACCCCTTCCCTGCGTGAGCTCGAGCACCATTCCGCGTTCGTCGAGCGCCACATCGGCCCCAACGATGCCGAGATCGCGCAGATGCTCGACGTCGTCGGCCACGCGTCGCTGGATGCGATGACCGATGCCATCGTGCCGGCCAAGATCAAGTCGCCCGCACCGCTGGCACTGCCGGAATCGATGACCGAAGTGCAGGCACTGGCGAAGATCCGTGCGATCGCCGACAAGAACACCGTGCTGCGCAGCTTCATCGGCCAGGGCTACTACGGTACCCACACGCCGAACGTGATCCTGCGCAACATCCTGGAAAACCCGGCCTGGTACACCGCCTATACCCCGTACCAGGCGGAAATCTCGCAGGGCCGCATGGAAGCGCTGATCAACTTCCAGACCCTGTGCGCCGACCTGACCGGCATGGAAATCGCCAACGCCTCGCTGCTGGACGAAGCCACCGCCGCCGCCGAAGCGATGACCCTGGCCAAGCGTTCGGCCAAGTCGAAGTCGGACACCTTCTTCGTGCACGACGCCGTGCACCCGCAGACGCTGGAACTGCTGCGCACCCGCGCCGAGCCCATGGGCATCGTGCTGCGCGTCGGCACCCCGGCCGAGGCACTGGAAGCGGAAGCCTTCGGCCTGCTGCTGCAGTACCCGGACACCTTCGGCCAGGTCGGCGACTACAAGGCGCTGGTCGATGCCGTGCACGCACGCGGCGGCCTGGTGGCCGTGGCCACCGACCTGCTGGCGCTGACCCTGCTGGCCGCCCCGGGCGAATGGGGTGCGGATATCGTGGTCGGCAACAGCCAGCGTTTCGGCGTGCCGTTCGGCTTCGGTGGCCCGCACGCCGCGTTCATGGCCTGCCGTGACGCCTACAAGCGCTCGATGCCGGGCCGCCTGATCGGCGTCTCGGTGGATGCGCAGGGCAACCCGGCCTATCGCCTGACCCTGCAGACCCGCGAGCAGCACATCCGCCGCGAGAAGGCCACCTCCAACATCTGCACCGCGCAGGTACTGCTGGCGGTGATGGCGTCGATGTACGCCGTCTACCACGGCCCGGACGGCCTGACCCGCATCGCCCGCCGCACCCACCGCCTGGCCTCGATCCTGGCCGCGGCGCTGCGCACGGCCGGCGTGCAGGTCGGTGGCGACTTCTTCGACACCCTGCATGTCACCGGCGTGCACGCCGATGAGATCCACGCCAAGGCCCGCGCCGCCGGTTACAACCTGCGCGCGATCGACAGCGACTCGGTCGGCATCAGCCTGGACGAGACCGCCACCCGCGCCGACGTGGTCGCGCTGGCTGCGGTGTTCGGTGCGCAGGCCGACGTCGACGCACTCGATGCCAGCACCGCCGATGCGCTGCCTGCCGGCCTGCAGCGCCAGTCCGCGTTCCTCACCCACCCGGTGTTCAACACCCATCACAGCGAGCACGAGCTGCTGCGCTACCTGCGTTCGCTGGCCGACAAGGACCTGGCGATGGATCGCACGATGATCCCGCTGGGCTCGTGCACCATGAAGCTCAACGCCACCGCCGAGATGATCCCGGTGACCTGGCCGGAGTTCTCGCAGATCCACCCGCTGGTGCCGGCCGACCAGGCGCTGGGCTACAAGGAACTGATCGACACGCTGGAAGCGATGCTGGTGGAGTGCACCGGCTACGACGCGGTCAGCCTGCAGCCGAACTCCGGCGCGCAGGGCGAGTACGCCGGCCTGCTGGCGATCCGCGCCTACCACCGCTCGCGGGGCGAAGGTCATCGCGATATCTGCCTGATTCCGGACTCGGCGCATGGCACCAACCCTGCCTCGGCGCAGATGTGCGGCATGAAGGTGGTGGTGACCAAGACCGACGCCAACGGCAACGTCGATGTCGAGGACATCCGCCTCAATGCCGAGAAGTACAGCGACCGCCTGGCCGCGATCATGATGACCTACCCGTCCACGCACGGCGTGTTCGAGGAAGAGGTGGTGGAGATCTGCGAGATCATCCACCAGCACGGCGGCCAGGTGTACACCGACGGTGCCAACATGAACGCCCTGGTCGGCGTGGCCAAGCCGGGCAAGTGGGGTTCGGACGTTTCGCACCTGAACCTGCACAAGACCTTCTGCATCCCACACGGCGGTGGCGGCCCGGGCGTCGGCCCGTGCGCGGTCAAGGAGCACCTTGCCCCGTTCCTGCCGGGCAAGCTGGGTGACCACGGCCCGGTCGGCATGGTCAGCGCGGCCAGCTTCGGCAGCGCCTCGATCCTGCCGATCAGCTGGATGTACATCGCCATGATGGGCAGCGAAGGCCTGCGCAAGGCCACCCAGGTCGCGCAGCTCAACGCCAACTACATCGCCAAGCGCCTGGCCCCGCACTTCAAGACCCTGTACACCGGCCGCAACGGCCTGGTGGCGCACGAGTGCATCCTCGACGTGCGCCCGCTGGAAAAGACCAGCGGCATCGGTGCCGAGGACGTGGCCAAGCGCCTGATCGACTTCGGCTTCCACGCCCCGACCCTGAGCTTCCCGGTGGCCGGCACGCTGATGGTCGAACCGACCGAGAGCGAATCGCTGCACGAACTGGATCGCTTCATCAACGCGATGATCCAGATCCGCGAGGAAATCAGCGCGATCGAAGACGGCCGCCTGGACCGCGAGGACAACCCGCTGAAGAACGCACCGCACACGGCCACCGCGGTGACCGCCAGCGAGTGGACCCATGCCTACCCGCGCGAACTGGCCGCCTTCCCGCTGGCCAGCCTGAAGCAGGGCAAGTACTGGCCGCCGGTGGCGCGCGTGGACAACGTGTACGGCGACAAGAACGTGATGTGTGCCTGCATCCCGGTCGATGCCTACAAGGACGATGAAGTCGAGGCCTAAGCCTTCGATCCATCGGAAATGAAAACGGCCCGCGCATGCGGGCCGTTTTTTCAAGGGCGTGTGGACCAAGGTCCACACCCACAAAGATCCGATCACGGGTCCGGCATCTGCCCCAGGCTCAACTGCCAGGACACGCCGAAGCGGTCCTGGACCCAGCCATAGCGGTTGCTGAAATCGTAGTCACCCACCGGCATCAGCCAATGGCCGCCCTCGCCCAGCACGCGCGCCGCGCGCTCGAACTGCTCGGCGCCGGAGCATTCGACGAACAGCGAGATCGACGGCGAGAAGGTGAAATCGTGCACGTCCAGGCTGTCGAAGCACAGGTAATGGGTGCCGCCGAGCAGGAAGATGGCCTGGCGGACCTGGCCGGGCACGCCGGCACCGGGCCCCTCCGGGTGGCGTTGCAGCGCCAGCAGCCGGAAATCGGCAAAGGCCTCGGCATACAGGGCCAGGGCGGCTTCGGCCTGGCCGGTGAACATCAGGAACGGACGGCTGCGCAGCATGCGGAACTCCTGTTCGACGGGCCGGTGACGGCCCACGCGATCAGCATCGCACGTCGGATGTGCAGCCCCCGTGGTAGTGCCGGCCGCTGGCCGGCAGCTTCCATCACGCCTCGCGCATCCGCCGCGCGATGGCGCTGCCAGCGGCGATGGTGGCGGTCAGTGCCACCATCGACAGGAACTGCAGGCGGGTGTGCGACTCACTCAGCAGCAGGCCGAAGATCAGCGCAAGGATCGCCAACGCACAGCAGGTCAGCCACGGGAAACCGGCCATGCGGAACGGCAGGCGGGTGCCCAGGCGATCCGCGCGCCGGCGCAGCACCAGCTGCGAGACCAGCGACAGCGTCCACACCAGCAGGCAGGTGGAACCGACGATGTTCAGCAGCACCGGCAGCACCCGGTCCGGGAACAGCAGTTCCATCACCGTGGCGGCAAAGCCGAACAGCACGCTGGCCAGCACGGCGATCACCGGCACCTGGCGCGGATCGGTCCAGCCGAGCACGGCCGGGGCTTCGCGGCGCTGCGCCAGCGAATACATCATGCGCGAGGCACCGTAGAGGTTGGCATTGAGCGCCGACAGTAGCGCGATCACCGCGATCAGGGTGATGGCCGTGCCCGCACCCGGAATACGGGCGATATCCAGCACCGCGGCGAACGGCGACTTCAGCGCCTCGCTGGTCCACGGCACCACGGCGATGATCACGCTCAGCGAGCCGATGTAGAACACCAGGATGCGCCAGGCCACGGTTCGGATCGCACGCGCGATGCTGCGCTCGGGGTCTTCGGTTTCAGCAGCGGCGACGGCCACGATCTCGGTGCCGCCGAAGGCGAACACCACCACCAGCAGCGCCGCACCGATACCGGCCAGGCCCTTCGGCGCAAAGCCGCCGTGGTCGGTGAAGTTGCTCAGGCCCGGTGAGGTCACCTGCGGCAGCCAGCCCATCAGCAGCGCCACACCAATGGCGATGAACGCCAGGATCGCAACCACCTTGAGGATCGCGAACCAGAACTCGAACTCGCCGAAATTCTTCACCCCGAGCAGGTTGATCGCGGTGAAGAACAGCATGAACGCCAGCGCCGCCATCGGTACCGGTATCGCTGGCCACACCGTGGCCAGCAGGCCGGCCGCACCCACCGCCTCGGCGGCGATCACGATCACCAGCTGCACCCACCACAGCCAGCCTACTGTGGCGCCGGCCGTGGCGCCCATGGCGTCGGCGGCGTACACCGAGAACGCACCGCTGGTCGGTTTGGCCGCCGCCATCTCGCCCAGCGCGTTCATCACGATGATCACCAGCGCACCGGCCACCAGGTAGGACACCAGCACCGCCGGACCGGCCGCCTGCACACCCACGCCCGAGCCGAGGAACAATCCGGCGCCGATGGCGCTGCCCAGGCCCATCATGATCAGCTGGCGGGGCTTGAGCGAATGTCCGAGGCGGGACGGCGAAGCGGTCGGAATCGAATTGGGCATCGGCGGGGCTGGCGGCGGGCTACAGGGGCGACACCTTACCCTGTCCCGTGCCCGCGGGGATAGGCACAGCGCAGCAGGCGTCTCAGGCCAGGGCCGGCTCGCCGACGTTCCCACCGATACGGGCCCGATAGGCACGCGGCGAGAAACCGGTTTCAGCCTTGAACTTGCGGGTGAACGCACTCTGGTCGCTGAAACCGCAGGCCTGGCCGATGCAGGCGATGCTGTCGTCACCGTGCAGCAGGTGCATGGCCATCTGGATCCGCAGCCGGGTCAGCACCTGCTGCGGGGTCATCTGGAACACCTTGCGGAAGCTGCGCTCCAGCTTGGACAGCGAGAAGCCGGTGATATCCAGCAGGGTCTGCATGCGCACGTTCTCGGCGTAATGCGCATTGAGGTGGGCCAGGGCCAGCCGCAGCTGCTCGTACTGGGTGCCGAGGCTGTCCTTCTGGCCGAGGTCGCGGGAAATGCCGATCAGGCCCTCGATGGCCCCATCGACCAGCAGCGGGCGCTTGCAGGTCAGGCACCAGCCCGGTTCGCGGTTGGCGAACAGGTGCAGCTCCATCAGGTTCTCGATCACCTCGCCGGACAGCACGCGGGCGTCCTGGTCGACATAGTCCGCACTGAGCCCGGTCGGGTAGATCTCGGCCGCGGTGCGCCCGATCACATCCTTGCGCGCGCGCAGGCCCAGCCGCCGCAGCATGGTCTGGTTGACGTGGGTGTAACGCCCCTGCCGGTCCTTGATGAAGAACAGCACATCCGGAATGGCGTCGAACAGGGCTTCGATGTCGGCGGGCTCGACTCGCATGCGGCAAGCATAGCCGAGGCGGCCTTGCCGGTGCGATCACCCTTGCGGGACTTGTGCTTAACGCCGCCAGGGCCACCGTGGGGGCCAGCCCCCACCGGAGACCCTGCCATGCCACGCGGTGACAAATCCGCCTATACCGACAAGCAGAAGCGCCAGGCCGAGCACATCGAAGAGAGCGAGCGCCAGCGCGGTGCCAGCGAAGGCACGGCCGAGCGCATCGCCTGGGCCACGGTGAACAAGCAGGATGGGGGTGGCAAGCGCAGCGGCAGCGCGCGCAAGAGTGCCGGGAAGACTGCCAGCAAGGCCACAACGAAGAAGACCGCCGCAAAGAAGGCTCCCGCTCGCAAGGCAGCGGCAAAGAAGGCCAGCACCGCTGCTTCGCGCAGCGCGGCCGCGAAGAAGGCAGCCAAGACCCGTGCCGCGAAGAAGAGTGTGCGCAAAGCGGCGGCGAAGAAGGCGGCGCGCACCCGCGCCAGTGGCTGATCGCGAGCCATCCACCGGAACGCGGCCGCAGTGCCCTGCGGCCGCACAATTTCAACGGAAGTGACCTGCTCAGGCCGCGCGACGTGGCACGGCGGAAGCTGCTGCGCCTTCCACCTTGAACACCGACACCGACGTAGTCAGCGCATGCGCCTGTTCTTCCAGCGCGCGGCTGGCGGCGGTGGCTTCTTCCACCAGCGCAGCGTTCTGCTGGGTGACCTGATCCATCTGCACCACCACCTGGTTGACCTGCTCGATACCGGCGGCCTGCTCCTTGCTCGCCGCAGCGATGTCGCTCATCAGCTGCGTGGTGCGCGAACTGGCCTGGGCCACGCGTGCGATCGCAGCTTCGGATTCAACGGTCACTGCCAGGCCACTCTTCACCTTGGCGGCAGCATCTTCGATCAGTTCCTTGATCTCCTTGGCGGCGACACCGGCGCGCTGCGCGAGCGTGCGCACTTCGCTGGCGACCACGGCGAAGCCACGGCCCTGCTCGCCTGCGCGGGCGGCTTCGACTGCAGCGTTCAACGCGAGGATGTTGGTCTGGAACGCAATGCCATCGATCACCGTGGAGATTTCCGAGATGCGGGCCGACGACTGGTCGATCTCGCCCATCACCGAGGCCATCTGTGCCATCGCCTGTTCGGTCTCGCGCACCGCGGCTCCGGCGGCGTGCGCTTCGCTGTCGGCCTGGCGGGCCAGCTCGGCGTTCTGGCGCACGGTGGACGTCAGTTCCTCCATCGAGGCGGCAGCTTCTTCCAGATTGGCGGCCTGCTGCTCGGTGCGGCGCGACAGGTCGTTGTTGCCGGCGGCGAGTTCCTGCGCGGCGTTGTTGATGCTGTCGGCCGCCACCTGGATGCCACGCACGATGCCGGTCAGCTGTGCGGTGGTGGTGTTGGCATCGTCGCGCATGCGGGCGAACACGCCGTCGTAATCGCCGTCCATGCGTGCGGTCAGGTCGCCATGCGAGATCGCACGCAGCACGTCGGAGACATCGGCGATGCTGGCCTGCGAGCTGGCCATCATGCCGTTGAGATGCTCGACCATCGCCTTGAACTGGTACTGGAATGCGGCGGCATCGCCGCGCATGCTGAAGTCACCGGCGCGCGCGGCGCGGGCCAGTTCATCGATCTGCGCGTTGATCGCCATCAGGCTCTGCTTCACGGCGGACAGGGTGCGGGTCAGCGCGCCCTTCTCGCCCGGGTAGTCCGGCAGGTCGCGGCTGAGGTCGCCGATGGCGTAGCGCTGCATCACCTCGGCCATCAGCAGTTCCACCTGCACGTGCGATTCGACCAGGCTGTTGGTGGCCTGCACCATGCGCCCGAAATCACCCGGGAACGCGCTGGCATCCATGCGATAGCGGATCGCGCCCGCCTCATGCTGCTCTGCCATCTGCAGCTGCGCGCCGATCGCGGCCTGCACGCTCTGCCGCACACTGGCCATCGCCTGGCCCAGCTGGGTCAATTCGTCACGACCGCCAAGCCGGAATTCCTGATCCAGCTCGCCCTTGGCCAGGCGCTCGGCCAGGTTCACTGCGCGCGCCAGCGGACCGGTCAGGCTGCGGCCGATCATCACCGAGGCAGCAATGCCAACCAGCAATGCAACGCCGCCCAGCACCAGCAGCTGCAGCAGGCTGCGCTCACCCAGGCGGATCGCCTCGGCGGCGGCATCGCGGCTTTCCTTCTCTTCGAAGTCCACGCCATCGGACAGCGCCTTGTTCCAGCCGTTGGCCGCTTCCTGCACCGGGCCCAGGGTCAGCGCCACCGCGCCGGGATAGTCACCCTGCTCCATCAGTTCGCTGGTCTGCTTGTTGAGCGGGCGGGCGATGGCGCGCTTGGCTGCAATGGTTTCAGCAATGGCCTTGCCCGCGGCATCACTGGGCAACGCCTGGTACGCGCTCCAGCTGGCCTCGTAGCGTTTGACCAGATCGGCGATGCGCTGTTCGTCGTGGCCTCGGTCATCGCCCTGGCGGATCAGCATCTCGCGGCGCACCACCATCATCTGGTTGTTGGCATCGAGCATCTGCGACAGCAGCCGCACCTTGGCCACGCTGACATCGACCACCTGCTGCATCGCGCGCTTCTGCACGACGCTGGCGGTGGCACCCGTGGCCACCACGGCGGCGACCAGCAGCAGCAACAGGCCAAAGCCCAGCCCAAGACGCCAGGCGACCCTGACATTCCTCAAGTAGTTCATCGGTACATCCAAAACGGGGGGATGCGCCCGTATCGGCAGCAGCCCGATGCGCCTTGATGGGGACTAGAACGCCCGGCGGGGTACGGTTCAGCGAGGTGATGGTGTGGCGTCCGCTACTGTGGCGATGGCAGCATCGCCAGGCTGGATCGACCGCATGCCCGCGCATCGGACAGGACGCAACTACATTGCTCATTTCAACAAGGACGATCATGAAACGACTGCTCTCCCCGCTTCCGCTGGTAATCGCTGGGTTGCTGGCTGCACATACTGCCCAGGCTGAAGATGCCTACACCGGCAGCAACATGAAGTTCCTCTATGGCTTCAACATCATCGGCAACCAGGATCCGCTGGCCCGCGACCAGCTGGCGACGCTGAAGAAATCCGGCATCAATGTCGTGCCGGTGGGTGGCTGGTCGGTGGCCGAGATCCGCTCGCAACTGCAGTTGCTGCGCCAGGATCCACTGCTATCCGGATTCAAAGCTATCCTCATGTTCAACGGCCCGACCTACGACGCATGGAACGCCGATCGCAATGGCATCTGTGCCGCTGGCAATGAATCTCTTCCCGCAGGGCTGGGACAATCGCTCGATGATCTGGCGGCATTGGGCCGGCAGAACAGTGATGTCGTCGTCGGCTACTACACCTTCGATGAGCCTGCGCTGCCGAAAGCACCGGAGAACCTTGGTATCTGCAAGCGCTACCAGGAACAGGTCTACCAGCGCATCCGCCAGGCTGACCCCGATGCAGCTGCGCGTCCGGTCTTCCTCGCCAATCTGATGAAGGGGCTGAGCGACGCGCAGATCCAGCATGCAATGAGTCCGGGGGCACAGGATGTAGTCTTCGTAGATCAGTACCAAGATGATCTCAACGATCAGATCGCCCAGTACCAGAAATGGAAACGGCACGGCCTGCTCGGTGGTGGCATGGTCCCCGTGCTGCCCGCTTTCAATTACAGCAGCTGCAATGATCCTGCGCTTCGTTCCAGCTTCCGAGTGAACCTGGAAGCTGCACTAGAAGCCGTGTATGGCGCCGATCGCCCCCGCAATCTTGGTAGCTCCTATTTTGCATTCTGGCCTGGCGAACGTCCTGATTTTCAGTATGACAGCCAGAACTGCCCCGCCATCTTCCACTCCGTGATCGACGATCTCACACATCAGCCAGACCTCCAGGTAACGCGGATCGAAACGATTCCAAGCCAGTTCCGGGCCGGAGAGGCGGTCCGCTTCCGGGCGACCATCCGGAATGCCGGCAATGCTCCGTCCCCCATGAATCACCACAGTGTTCTTGTCCATGAGGAGGGGCGCTGTTTCGACGGAGGATGCCAATGGGGAATCCTGACGACCAGTCTGGCCCCCGGTCAGCAGGCCACCATAGATCTTAACCAAGGGCCCAGCTGGACACCTTCGGCAGGGCTGCATGCGATGACCGTGTTCGCTGACGACGCGGATCGCATCAAGGAGCTCGACGAACACAACAACGAGTTGACCCGGGAAATCATGGTGGGGGACCTGCCCGATCTGCAGCCATACCTGCTCGAAACGATTCCAGCCAGTTTCAAGCCAGGTGATTCAGTGACATTTCGCACCGCGGTAACCAACCGCGGATCAATGCCTGCACCTGCGGGTTGGCTCGGAGCAGTCTACCTGGTGAACGGTGGGTGCCCATCCAGCGGCTGCCCCTGGGGTGGTCTGACAACGGCCTTGGCGCCAGGTGAATCCGTCTGGCTGAATCCCGCAGGCCCCGTTTGGCCAGCCCCGGTTGGCCAGCAACAGATCACCTCAATTGTTGACGATCAAGGGCTGATCCAGGAGTCGAATGAGGGCAACAACCGGCTGGCTCGAATCATCCAAGTCGCAGACAAGCCGGATCTTCGCATCACCAGCGCCCATTCACAGCCGCTGCGGCCGAAATCCGGAGATACAACATCGTTCACTGCCACCATCGAGAATGTTGGTTCGGTCGCCGCCAGTGCTCCCTGGATTGGGCTAGTGGCCATGGAGAACGGCCAGTGCTTCATCAAGGGTTGTGTATGGGGCGGGCTCCAGAACTACACCTTGGCACCCGGCGTCAGCGTCAATGTCAGTACATACAACGACGCCTGGCGCCCGACCGCAGGGGTGCACTCCATCCAGATTATGGTTGACGATCAGAACACCGTGAGCGAGTCGCGAGAGGACAACAACAGCATCGACATCATGGTTACTGTGGATTGAACTTCAGGGCAGGCGGCGACGGATGCGCAGCCGCCTGCCCTCGTTGTTCTCCATGTACAGACGCAGCCAGACAAGGGACGGTCACGTCTGCATTACTCATCCCGGCGTCAGATTCTTTTCACATCAATCCTGCATCACGCACAGGCATGGTAGTTCAGTGAATGCTGGAGATGCCCATGCGTGTACCCCATCCTGCGCTGCTTGTCCTGTCGCTGCTGATATCACCCACTTTCGCGCAATCCCCTGCGCTGCCCGAACTGCCCGCCCCCATCGCCGAAAGGGCCGGGCCGGATACCGCGCCGCGCTCTGCCCTGCACGCCCAGGTGCTGCTGGATCGCGCGAATTTCTCGCCGGGCCAGATCGATGGGGAAGTGGGCAGCAACCAGCGCAGGGCGGTATCCGGCTTCCAGGCAGCGCGCGGGCTGACCGTGACGGGGGAACTGGACGACGCCACCTGGAAAGCGCTGCAGGCCGATACGGTTGGGCCGCTGGCCAGTTACACCCTGACCGCCGAGGATGTGGCCGGCCCGTTCCAGGCGATTCCCAAAGGGCCTGCCGCACAGGCCAAGTTGAAATCGCTGGGCTACGGCAGCGTGGCCGAAGCCCTCGGCGAGCGCTTCCACGCCTCGCCGGAACTGCTGAAGGTGCTCAACCCCGGCGTCGATCTGGCCAAGGCGGGCAGCCGCATCCAGGTCCCCAACATCGCACCGGCTGCATTGCCGAAGGCCACGAAGATCGTGGTCGACAAATCCGATTCCACCCTGCAGCTGCTGGATGCGCAGGGCAAGGTGATCGCGCAGGTGCCGGTGTCCTCCGGCAGCCAGCATGATCCGCTGCCGATCGGCGAATGGAAGATCCTCGGCGTGTATCGCGATCCGCCCTTCCACTACAACCCGAAGCTGTTCTGGGATGCGCGCAAGGGCGAGAAGAAGGCCACGCTGCCGCCGGGCCCGAACAATCCCGTGGGCCGGGTCTGGATCGATCTGTCCAAGCCGCACTATGGCCTGCACGGCACGCCCGAGCCCGGCCACGTCGGCAAGACCGAATCGCATGGCTGCGTGCGCATGACCAACTGGGATGCGCTGCGCGTAGCCGATGCCGTGGATACCTCGGTGGCAGTGGTGATGCAGGAGTGAGCCGATGCGTCTTTCGCAGCTGATTGTGCTGGGCGTGCTGCTGGGCCTGGGTGCAGGTTGGTGGTTGCGCCGGGATGTGGCTCAACCGGTGGCCGTTGCCCAGCCTGCCCCGCAACCCACAGTGGCTGCAACGCCGGTGAAGGCGCCTGCAGCTCCGCAGGTGGATGCAGCGCCTTCCGCATCGGTGGCACCGTCGGCCAGCGCGAGCGGCACGCCAACCGGCCTGTTGCTGCCCGTACAGGGCATCGAAGCCTCGCAGCTGCGCGACACCTTCACCGATGCACGCAGCGAAGGGCGCGTACACGATGCCATCGACATCATGGCCGACGCCGGTACGCCGGTGCTGGCCGTGGCTGATGGCACAGTGGAAAAGCTGTTCGACAGCGAGCGCGGTGGCCTGACGATCTACCAGTTCGAACCCAGCGGACGTTGGTGCTACTACTACGCGCACCTGCAACGCTATGCCGATGGGCTGGCAGAAAAGAAGGTGATCAAGCGCGGGGAAGTGATCGGCTACGTCGGCAGCACCGGCAATGCCAGCGCCGAGGCCCCGCACCTGCATTTCGAGGTGCACGTGCTGGGGCCGGAGAAGCAATGGTGGAAGGGCGAGTCGATCAATCCGTACCCGCTGCTGCGGGCGGGAGGCTAGCGCGTCTGCCGCTTGGCAGAGCCAGTCGCAGTGATGCCCGATTTGGGCACGATCCTACCCAAATTGGGTATTTGGCAAGTGCACTGCCGGGCATGGCCCGGCGCTACCGGGGTGGAGGACGGCGTCGCCAGCGCCGCAGCGCGATGCTGGCAGCCGCCAGTCCGCCACCGGCAATCAGTAAAAGGAGCGCCACCGGCGGCCAGAAGAAGAACGGCCACAGCCAGAGGTAGTCCAGGTCGGTCAGTTTCAGCACGTCCATCGGCGCCAGCAGGTCCACCGAGGCCGCACGGCCGGCCAGCGCCGGGTCGACCGCCAGCACGGTCAGCCGCAGCCAGGAACGGCCACGCGGCAATGCATCACCGCGGCCGTAGCCGAAATACGAGGCGGCGAAGCGGTCGGGCTCGACCGATTCCAGTGCACGAATGACCTCGGCCGTTGCCGAAGGTGAGCGCGTGTCCGCGCGGAACTCATTGCGATCGGTCGGGGTTTCCGCGCGCAGGCGCAGCTCGGGGTCAACCAAAGGATCGGCGCCGTCATCGGCATAGCGCAATCGCAGGCGCAGCGGATCGTCGATGAAGCGATAGACCGTGATCTCGGCCGACGCGCCGGGCTGCAGCACCAGCGGCAGGGTCTGCGTGCGCGAGGCAAGGTGGTTGGCGACCGCGCCCAGCAGCAGCACGATGCAGGCCAGCGCCCACAGGCTCCACAGCAGCCACAGGGCCACCCGTGCCACGGTCTCGCCTTTCATGCCGAACCCCCGGTGGTCATCGCGCTGCATCCCTGCTGGCATTGGCCACAACGTAGCGCAGAACTGCACGTGCCCACAGTGCCGGCGCAAAGCAGCGCGTGACCCCACCCGGTACCTCGCCCGGTGGCGAGGCTGGGCATCGCGCATGCGGAAGGAGTCAGGCCGGCCTGACTTCCCTGCACACCAGCTCGGCAAGTTCGCGGCAGGCGAAGAAAAGCCCTTCCACCACACCTTCGTCCAGGTGCCTGCGCGGCGTCGCCATGCTGGCGCAACGGTTGGCCGCATGCAGCATCTCCACCGCGGTGAGGATTCCCACGGCCGCACGGTCGATCCGCGCCAGGGACTGACGTCGTCCGTCGGACAGGGCCTCCTCCGGCCACAACATGCCATCGGAGCCCTCGCCATCACGGATGCGGGTGAGGCAGCCCTGGAACGTGCTGAGATCGTCGGCGGGATTGGCGTCGTCGTTGATGGGCTCAACAACATGGAACGGCGGGGTCTTGCGACTGGTCATGGCGTCGGCTTCCGTGGCTGTACGTAACAGCGCCACCGCGCAGAAGCGGGGTGGCGGACGGTGCGGGTTGCAAACCGGTGCACATGCTATGCCGGCAGGTCCGAAGACCCCCACGCACCGCCCGCCATAAAGGCCGACGGATTGCCAGCCGGCACCGTTTCAGGACGGTGCCGGCT
>NZ_JAPTFX010000009.1:0-67330 GCF_030985895.1 Stenotrophomonas sp. Sm6012
GCCGCTGGCCGGCAACCTCATGAACTCCGGGGAGACCCTGCAGATGCCGGCCAGCGGCCGGCACTACCGGTCGGCAACCGACCCATGCCCGCTTTGCTATCCTTTCCGCCCACGCCAGGGAGCTGTCCCGATGCCATCGCTGTCACCTCGTCGCCCGCTGGTGCTGCTGGCCTTGATCGTCGTGATGGCGGCGATCTTCCTGATCGACACCGTCACCGACTACGCCGTTGCGGCGGCGTGTTTCTACGCAGCGGTCATCCTCGCCGCCTCGCGCGTGCTGAGCGCACGTGGGCTGATCGCGCTGGCTCTTGCCTGCATCGCGCTGACCGCTCTCAGCTTCTTCCTGACCCGCTTCGGCACCTACCGCATCGGCCTGGTCAATTCGGTGATCGGCATGCTGGTGATCGGCATCACCACCTACCTGGCCTTGAACATGGAAGCGGCCAAGGCGGCGGTGCAGGAAGCACAAGGGCGATTGCTGCGGGTCGCGCGCGCGTCCACCGTGGGCGAGCTGACCACCTCCATCGCGCACGAGGTGAACCAACCGCTGGCGGCCATCGCCAGCAGTGCCGAGGCCTGCCAGCGCTGGCTGGCGCAGGACCCGCCGAACGTAGACAAGGCGCGGCAGACCGTGGCCCGCATCCTGGCCGATGCGCACCGCGCCGGCGACGTGATCGCGCGCATCCGCGGCCTGACCCAGGGTGCTGCGCCGGAGCGACGTGCCTTCGATCTGAACCAGGCGGTGGAAGAAATGCTGGCACTGTCGCGCAGCGAGCTGGATCGGCATGGCGTGGCGGTGGCGCTGCTGCTGGATGCCGACCTGCCACCGGTGCAGGCCGACCGGGTGCAGGTGCAGCAGGTGATCGGCAACCTGATCCTCAATGCCGTCGACGCGATGGAAACAGTGCCTGCCGCTGACAGGCGCCTGTCGCTGCTGACCCAGCGCGACGGCCAGCGGATCAGCCTCAGTGTGCGCGATCGCGGTGTCGGCCTCCCCGCCGACCATCCCGAGCGTGTGTTCGATGCGTTCTGGACCACCAAGTCGCACGGTCTTGGCCTCGGCCTCAGCCTCAGCCGTTCGATGATCGAAGCCAACGACGGCCAGATCCGCGCCGAGCGCCCGAGCGGCGGCGGGGCCTGCTTCGTCTTCGACCTGCCCATCGCCACGGATGTCGCTCATGCGTAAGCCCACTGCCCCGGTTGCCGATCCGACACCGATCGTCTACGTGATCGACGACGACCCCTCGGTGCGCGCGGCGCTTGAGGATCTGTTGGCTTCGATGGGACTGCAGGTAAGGGCCTTCGCCTCCAGCCAGGCGTTCCTGGACCACGAACTGGATGATGCACCGGCCTGCCTGGTGCTGGATGTGCGCATGCCCGGCCAGAGTGGGCTGGAGTTCCATCGCAGCATGGGCACGTATGGCCTGCAGCTGCCGGTGGTGTTCATCACCGGCCACGGCGATATTGCGATGGGCGTGAACGCGATCAAGGACGGCGCCATCGAGTTCCTGACCAAGCCGTTCCGTGACCAGGAGCTGCTGGATGCGATCCACAAGGGCATCGAGATCGACCGCCAGCGCCGCCGTGACGGCGAGGCACTCGATGCCCTGCAGCAGCGCTGGAACACGCTCAATGCCGGTGAGCGCGAGGTGGTCGATGGCGTGGTGCGCGGGCGGCTCAACAAGCAGATCGCCGGCGACCTGGCGGTCAGCGAGATCACGGTGAAGGTGCGTCGCGCACAGGTGATGCGCAAGATGGGCGCGCGCAATCTGGTCGATCTGGTGCGGATGTACGACCGCTTGCAGGCGGGCACGCCCTGACCCCGCAGCAAGGCAGGGCGGTCGGCAGCATCGCCCCGGATTCCGCCTGCGCTATTTCCGGGTGGCCAGCACGATCACCAGCACGACGCTGAACTTGTCGACCACCGCGACCTTGGCCAGTTCACCACTCTGCAGCGCGCGGAAGTAGACCAGCCATGAGGCGCCGGTCGCCAGGGAGGAGAGCACCCGGAACAGCTGGGTGCGCCCCGGCAGCAGCAGCGGGTTGGACCACTTGCCGGTGACCACCACCAGCGGCAGGATCACCGCCGCCACGATCAGGGTGCGGATGGCCATGGCAAGGTCCGAGTCGACGCCCTTGACGCCGATCTTGGCGAACAGCGCGGTCAGCGCCGCGAAACACGCCGACAATCCGGCCCAGACCAGCCACTGGGGAACATTCTGCATGTCGCGCCACTCCCGCGTCGAAGAGCCCTGCCGACAACGCTACTCCCATCGCCTGCCGGCGCAAGCCGTGCCGTACCAGCTGTGGATCAGGTGCGCTGCAGGCGGCGCTTCACGCGTGCATCCATCAGCCCCACCGCCAGCAGCACCGCGCTGGTCAGCCAGCCGGCGGCCAGCAGAGGGGTCTGCGGCAACAGTACGCCCAGCACGCCGAGCGCGACGGCACCGAACAGGTGCGAACGCGGCGCGTGCCCGTAGACCACGCGCTTGTATAGCGCGCTGCCCAGCAGATAGATCAGCGGGCCCGCCACCATCACGGTGGCGTACACCGTGGTGACGGCCGCCGCCGGGTGGTCCATCACCAGGTCGTTGCCCACTGCGGTGGCGATGATGCCGGCGATCAGCAGCGCGTGCACGTAACGGAAGTTGGCGCCCATCCGCCCGGGGTCTTCGGCATGGGTGATGGCCTCGGTGGCATCGCGGCTGGAGATGCCGAAGTACAGCCACCACATGGCAATCGTGCCGGCGAACGTGGCCAGCACCGCCGAGACCACTTCGCCGCTCCAGTGCTCGACTTCACTGAGCACGCCGCCGGTGGCCAGCAGGGTTTCGCCCAGCGCCACGATGACGAACAGCTGGCAGCGCTCGGCCAGATGCCCGCCCTCGATGGTCCAGTCGCGGGTGTGCGAGCGGCCCATGCCCGGAAACGCGAAACCGAACATCGGCGAGATGTACTCGCAGGCCACCGCCACCGCCCACAACGCCAGGCGCAGAGCGCCATCGGCCGCGGCACCGGCCAGCCAGAAGCACGCCGAAACGCTGACCCAGGCCAGCATGCGGCGGAAGTTGGGGGCCAGCGGATGGTTGCTACCGACCTCGAACAGGACGAAAGCCGTGCGCCCCACCTGCATCGTGGCGTAGGCCCCCGCGAACATCCAGGCCCGGTCGGCAAACGCCTCGGGAATGGACGAAGACATCAGCAGCGCCAGCAGCATGGTGGCAAACAGCAGGCCGCGGATGCGCGGCGCCTGCGGGTCGAACCAGTTGCTGACCCAGCAGGCGTACTGCCAGCCCAGCCAGACCGCGAACCAGAGCACCAGGGTCTGCAGCACGCCGGCCAGATCAAGGTGGTGCAGCAGGTGGTGGCTGAGCTGGGTGACCGCAAACACATAGACCAGGTCGAAGAACAGTTCTTCGTAGGTCACGCGGGCATGGTGGCCATCGCGATGGCGCAGCGCGGGCAGGCGCAGTCGGGTGCTCATGGCCGGCCTTCAGCGCGCCAGGCGCCAGTACAGCAGGCCCGCCAGCAGTGCCGGCACGGCGAACACCAGCAACAGGATCGGCAGTTCCTCGCGCACGCTGTAGCCGGCCTTGCTGACCCCTATCCACATGTTGACCACCGATACCAGCAGCCAGGTGGCGATGAACGCGATCAGCGCGGCAGGCAGCTGCGGGCTGCCCACGCTCCAGAGCCGGCCGAACAGCAGGAACACGCCCAGCAGCAGGACGCCGGCGGTGATCACCAGAAGCACATGCATATAACGATCTCCTTGGGCCTGCAGGCAGGCTAGCCCGCGCCGATTCTGCGCTCCAGCCGATGATCGTGGTTTCACTCTCCAGCCGCTGCGAACAATCAATGGCTGCCGGCACATAGCAAACGCGAACAGTTCCCATTAGTATTGCGTCATCGTGCAGGGATGCCCTCCCTGCGGCCGCCCTTCACCCCCTGTTGCCGGTCCGGATGTCCCAGCTGCCCTCGCCTCACCCGCCCGCGCTGCCGCTGGTGTCTTCGCTGGTGCGCCACTACGAGGAACTGGTGGACTACCTGCGCCGCCGCTTCCGCTCGCCCGGGCTGGCCCGCGAGGTGGTGCACGACGTCTGCGTGCGCCTGCTGGAGCGCCCGCCGCTGCACGATGCACGGCAGCCGATCGCGCTGCTGCGCCGGATCGCGCATGACGCGGCGGTTGATCGCTGCCGCGCCGAGGATCTGCGCCGGCACTGGGTGGAAGCGCGAGCCGAGCTGCCGGACGATGCCTGCCCCCGGCCCGGGCCCGAGCAGCAGGCCCAGGGCCTGCAGGCGCTGCAGCAATTGAGCGCGACCATCGAGCGCATGCCGTGCCGGCGCCAGCAGGTGTTCATCCTGCACAAGATCCACGCACTGCCCCAGGCCGAGGTCGCGCTGCGGATGGGTATCGGCCTGAAGGCGGTGGAACGCCACCTGCGCCTGGCCATGGCCGACTGCCGCCGGCAGGCCATGCAGCAATGAGGCGTACACCCGGGCCTCCCACGCGGCCGCAGCCGTCGCAGGCTGCCACCACCGATGAACTGCTCGACCAGCATCGCGATGCGCTGAAGGAACGGTTTCCGCTGCCGGATCCGAAAACGCTGCAGCGTCGTCGCGGCGGCCGTGCCGCCAAGGTCGTGCTGCCCGCACTGGCGCTGATGGCCGGCGCGCTGTTGCTGGTCGATCCGGCCTGGCAGGTGCAGGACCATCGCACGGCGGCAGGCGAACGCCGCGCTCTCGATCTGGCCGACGGCAGCCACCTGCTGCTCGATGCCGGCACCCACCTGCAGGTGCGTCGCCACCTGCGTTCACGGCAGGTGGTGTTGATCCAGGGGCGCGTCCGCTTCCAGGTGCAGCATTCCGCATGGCGACGCTTCGAGGTCGATGCCGGGCCCGTGCACGTGCGCAACTACGGCACGGTGTTCGATGTGGATCGCCAGGGCGATCTGAGCGAAGTGACCCTGTGGCGCGGCGAGGTGGGGGTACGCGCCGAGGGCAGCGATGCCGAGCAGCGCCTGAAGCCCGGCCAGCGCCTGCTGGCGCAGCCGGGGTCGATCTCTCCGCCCGAGGCGATCGACACCGACCCGGCCGACTGGACCACCGGGCGGCTGCAGTTCGATCGGCTGCCGCTGGTGGAGGTGTTGCGGATCCTGCAGCGCTATCACGACCGTCCGATCGTGCTGGATGACCCCACCCTGGGCCCGCTGCAGGTGTCCGGCGTGTTCGACGCCGACCGCGCCGACACCGCCGTGGCACTGCTGCCGGAGATCCTGCCGGTACAGGTACACGCCGCCGCCGATGGCAGCCTGCACCTGCGCAGGCGCGATTGATCGCGATTGATCACCTCGGCAAGGGTGGGTTGCGCGCCGCCCCATCCGGCAGGTGCGTGAACCCCTCAGAAGGACCCCGCATGACCCGCCCTGTTTCGCCCGCCGCACTGCGTCGGCTGGCGCCCTCCCTGCTCGCCGCCTGCCTCTGCGCTGCCCTGCCCACTGCCACACACGCCGCCGCGCCTGCACCGATGGAGCTGCATCTGCCCGCCGGCCCGCTGCAGTCCTCGCTCAACACACTGGCGCGGCAGAGTGGCATCCAGCTGCTGTTCGCCGCCGACAGCGTGAGCGGCCGCACGGCCCCGGCGCTGGATGGCCGCTACACCCCGCGCGACGCCCTGCAGCGGCTGTTGGCGGGACAGGGCCTGGCCCTGCAGGAACGTTCGCCGGGCGTCTTCGTGGTCAGCGCCGCGGCAGCGCCAGCGCCGGCAAAGGCCAATGCCCCGGCGCGCGCGCCTGCGGCTGCGACACCGACCTCACTGGCCCGCGTCACGGTATCGGCCTCGACCGCGCGCATGCCGCAGGGCGAGACCGCCATGCCCAACACCATCACCGTGCTGACCCGCGAAGACATCGTGCAGCAGCTGGCGCTGGGTTCGGACGTCTCGCGCGTGCTGTCCTCGCAGATTCCGGCCTTCGCGCCGGCGCGCGAGAAGATGTCCAACTACGGCGAAACGATGCGTGGCCGCGGCATCCTGTACATGGTCGATGGCGTACCGCAGTCGACGCCGCTGCGCGATGGCTCGCGTGACTCGCACACCATCGACCCGGCGATGATCGAACGCATCGAGGTCATCCATGGTGCCAACGCGCTGCAGGGCATCGGCGGCACCGGCGGCATCGTCAACATCATCACCCGCAGC
Organism: Stenotrophomonas sp. Sm6012; assembly: GCF_030985895.1. Lineage (NCBI taxonomy): Bacteria > Pseudomonadati > Pseudomonadota > Gammaproteobacteria > Lysobacterales > Lysobacteraceae > Stenotrophomonas > Stenotrophomonas sp. Sm6012. The sequence goes on from NZ_JAPTFX010000009.1 coordinate 6,200, forward strand.
GCGCCCAGCGAGCCCGGTGCATTCCTGCTTGACACCCACATCAGCTACAGCAGCGCCCTGCCCAGCCGCCGCGATGACAGTGGCCAGCGCGGTTCTGCGCTGGTCGGTGTGCGCGGTGAGCAGTTCGACCTGGTCGCCGGCCTGGCCTATGAGAAACAAGGCCTGTTCCATGATGGCGAGGGCCGTTCGATCGGCACCAATGCACAGGGCGAGCTGATGGATTCGACCTCGTCGAACGTGTTCGCCAAACTCGGCTGGACCATTGCCGAGGGCCATCGGCTGCAGGTGATGGCCAACCGCTACGAACTGCGCGGGCTGGACAACTACCTGGCGGTCAACGGTGATTACCGCACCGGCCGGCCGACGATTTCGGTGCGCGGTGACACGCCGCTGGAGCCGCCGATGAACCGCTCGCGCTCGCTGACCCTGGACTACAGCGCTGCCGACCTGCTCGGTGGCCGCTTCCAGGCGCAGGCGTTCGCGGTCGATTTCGAAGGCCGCTATGGCGCCAGCCAATGGGACCCGTGGGGCAACACCGGCGCCAACGCTGCGTGGGACCAGACCCAGAACGAATCGGACAAGCGCGGCTTCAAGCTGACCCAGAGCTGGACCCGCATCGCCGATACCACGCTGGACGTGACCCTGGGCCTGGACGGCCTGCGCGACCGCACCCACCAGGTGCTGCTGGCCAGTGGCATGAACTGGGTGCCGCAGACCACTTACCAGAGCCTGTCACCGCTGCTGCAGCTGCATTGGTGGCCGACCGACCACCTGATGCTGTCCGGCGGCGTGCGCTATGAAAAGGGCGAGCTGGACGTCGGCGACTACACCACCCTGCCCCGCTATGGCGCGCGCAAGGTGGCCGGCGGCAAGCCGTCCATGAGCGAGACCCTGCCCAACTTCGGCGCGGTCTGGTACCTCAATGATCGCCTCAATGCGTACGCCTCCTACTCGGAGGGTTACACGGTGGCCGACGTCGGCCGCGTGCTGCGCGCGATCAACCGTGACGGCCAGCGCGTGGACAGCCTGATCGACCTGTCCCCGGTCGTGTCGGACAACCGCGAAATCGGGCTGGAGTACGACGATGGCCGCTTCAGCGGTGACATCGCCTACTACACCTCCGAATCGAAGCTCGGCTCGGTACTGGTCTACGACCCGGGCATCGACGCCTACGCGGTGCAGCGCCAGGCCACCCGCGTGGAAGGCTTCGAGACCAACCTGCGCCTGCGCCTCGGCGACAGCCGCCTCGGCCTGGGCTACGCACGCGCCAACGGCCGCTACGATGCCAACCTCGATGGCCGCCTCGACAGCGATCTGGCCGGCGTCAACATCGCGCCGAACCGGCTGACCGCGTTCTGGGAGCAGAACTGGACGCCGCAGCTGAGCACGCGACTGCAGGCCAGCCGCGCAGTCGACCGCGACTTCGACCTGCAGGGCGCGCGGGTAGCCGAGTTCAAGGGCTACACCACCGTGGACCTGGTCGCGCGCTATGCGCTGGACAAGCACAGCTTCACCCTGGGCGTGCAGAACCTGGCCAACAGGCAGTACATCAGCTACTACTCGCAGACCACGCCGTCGAACCCGAGTTACTTCTCCGGCCGTGGGCGGGTGCTGACGCTGGGCTGGCAGTACCGCTACTGATCCATGGCGCCCTTATGGGAGCCATGAAATCTATGCGGAACGCGATGAAGGAGGCCCGTGCTAGTTTCTGGGCCTCCTTCAAGCGGACCTGGACCATGCGCTCTTCCCTGCTCGCCCTCACCCTGGCTGCTGCACTGCCGGCCGCCCACGCGGCGGCCGCCGAAACACCGCTGCCGCAGCTGCGGGCATACACCGTGGATGCGTCCTGGCTGAAGCCGATGGCACCGCTGCAGATTGCCGACCACACCTGGCAGATCGGCACCGATAACCTGACCGCGCTGCTGGTACAGACCAGCGAAGGCGCGGTGCTGCTGGACGGCGGCATGCCACAGATGGCCGGCCACCTGCTCGACAACCTGAAGGCGCGCGGCGTGGCAGCGCAGGACCTGCGGCTGATCCTGCTCAGCCATGCACATGCCGACCACGCCGGGCCGGTGGCGGAACTGAAGCGCCGTACCGGTGCACGCGTAGTGGCCAACGCAGAGTCAGCCGTCCTGCTGGCGCGCGGCGGCAGTGATGACCTGCACTTCGGTGATGACATCACCTATCCGCCGGCCAGCGCCGACCGCATCGTCATGGATGGCGAGGTGGTCACCGTCGGCGGCATCGCCTTCACCGCGCACTTCATGCCCGGGCACACCCCGGGCAGCACGGCCTGGACCTGGACCGACACGCGCGATGGCAAGCCGGTGCGCATCGCCTATGCCGACAGCCTGAGCGCGCCGGGCTACCAGCTGCGTGGCAACGTCCGCTATCCGCGTTTGATCGAGGACTACACGCGCAGCTTCGCCACCGTGCGCGGCCTGCCCTGCGACCTGCTGCTGACGCCACACCCGGGCGCCAGCCACTGGGACTATGCCGCCGGCAGCAAGGCAGGTGCCAATGCACTGACCTGCAAGGCCTACGCGGATGACGCCGAAGCGAAGTTCAACGCGCAGCTGGCCAAGCAGGCGGAAGCGCGCCCCTGAGGGTGAGGCGGCAACACTGCCGCCCCACCCGTGCTTCTATCGGCGTCAGCCTTCCTGCCCATGCTCGGCGAACGCCTCGATGCTGCCATCGGTGCGCACCAGCTCGACCGTGTACGGCTGCACGTAGCCATCCGGCATCTCCATGCCCGGCGAACCGGCTGGCATGCCCGGCAGCACCAGGCCGCGCACCGCCGGGCGCTCGGCCAGCAGGCGCTTGATGTCCTCGGCGGGCACGTGGCCCTCGACCACGTAGCCGCCGATCTCGGCGGTGTGGCAGGAGCCCTTCCCGGCCGGCACACCCAGCCGGACCTTGATCGGGTTCATGTCATCGGTATCGCGCACCTCCACCTGGAAGCCTTCGGCCTTCAGGTGGTCGACCCAGATGCCGCAGCAGCCGCAGCTGGCGGTCTTGTGCACGACAGCGATCGGCAATGCCGGATCGATCGAGGCCGGGCTGGCCGTGACGGGTGCCGCGGGGGCCTGTCCTGCAGGCGATGCAGCGCTGGCGTCTTCAGCAGCGCGTGCGCAGGCGGCGGTGGCAAGCACGGTGCCCAGCAGCAGGCCGAGGGAGAGAGAACGGTTCATGGGTTGATTCCTTTGCAGATGCGGGCAGTACCGCCCGCCACCGGCGCATCAATGGCGCAGGCAGGGTCGTAAGTAGAATGAGCAGCCATGGCAGGCGCTTGCGCGCCTGCAGGAATCAATCGATGGGTGGCCGCAACGGGTCCGGCAAAGGCGGCGGCGCGCGTTGCGCCGCGTTGAACGGCATAGGCGCCTCGCGCCAGGGCGACGCGGGCGTTCCATTCAACGTGGCCAGCATGCCCAGGCAGGCCGGTGGGCATTCGCACTCACCGCTTGCGCAGAGCGTTGATGCCGCTTCGTCGCAGCATCCGTCCATGGCAGTGGAATGCGGGGCGACGCAATGCCCTGCTGTAGGCACCGATGCATCCGGCAACGACGCAAGCGCCAGCGCCGGTGCATTCAGCGCCAGGGCAACAAGCAGCATCCATCGCAGCAGCAGGCCAGGCAGGTTCACGCGTCGATGATAGCCGATGCGCGCATCAGGCCGTCGCCGCCGCCATCGCACGCATTCTTACCGGAATCGACTTGGCCGCCGGGGTGCCGCTGATCCGGTCGTAGTAGTCCAGCGGCAGCAGTGGATTCAGTTCGGGGTAGTAGCCGGCCAGCGCGCCGCGCGGCATCGGGTAGTCCAGCACGGTCAGGCCATCGATGCGCCGGCTCACGCCATCGCGGCTGATCGTCTCCAGGCTGACCTGCGCTTCCTTCTGCAGCCCGCGCGCCAGCCGATCCTCGATGTTCATGAACAGCACCATGCGATCGTTGTACACGCCGCGGTAGCGGTCGTTGTAGCTGTAGATGGTGGTGTTGTACTGGTCGTGCGAGCGCACCGTGGCCAGCCGCAGCATCTCGGGGTCATCCACCGGCTCGTCCACGTCCAGGCCGGGCATCAGCAGGATGTTGGCCTTGCCATTGGGCGTGGGCCACACCCGGCGGCGCGGCGGAATATCCAGGTGGAAGCCATGCGGCTGCTGGATGCGCTGGTTGAAGCCGGTGTAGATCTCCGGGTACACCGCTGCGATCAGGTCGCGGATCGGGGCGTAGTCGTGCATGCACGCGGCCCAGTCGACTTTGCTGCCAGGCAGCGTTGCCATCGCCATGCGGCAGACGATCTCGACCTCCGGCAGCACCTCGGCACTGACAGGCTCCAGCACACCGCGCGAAGCAGTCACGTTCGACATCGCATCCTCGATGGTGACGAACTGCTCGCCGGCCGGCGTCACGATACGTTCCGAGCGCGCCACCACCGGCAGGATCAACGCATCGCGGCCATGCACCAGATGCCCACGATTGAGTTTGGTGGCGATGCCGACGGTCAGCTCGAGGCCACGCATCGCCTCATAGGCACGCGGCGTATCGGGCACGGCATGGATGAAATTGCCACCCAGGCCGATGAACACCTTGGCGCTGCCATCCAGCATCGCTTCGATCGACTCGACCACATGGTGGCCGTGCTCACGTGGCGGATCGAAGCCGAACACCTGCTGCACGCGGTCCAGGTAGGCCGGCTTGGGCTTCTCGTCGATGCCGACGGTGCGGTCACCCTGCACGTTGGAGTGGCCGCGGATCGGCCCGATGCCGGCACCGGGCTTGCCGAAGTTGCCGCGCAGCATCAGCAGGTTGGCCACCTGCTGCAGCAGGCGCGAGCCGTACTGGTGCTGGGTCAGGCCCATGCCGTAACAGATCACGGTGGCGTTGGAGCGGATGTAGATCTCCGCACAGCGGCGGATCTGCGCTTCGGAGATGCCGGAAACGCGAACGAGATCGTCCCAGTCCTGCGCCATCACATCGTCGCGCAGCGCATCCAGGCCCACGGTGTGTTCGGCCAGGAAGTCGTGGTCGAGCACACGCTCGCCCTGCGCCTCGCGCTCGAACATCACCTTCATCATGCCCTTGATCAGCGCCAGGTCGCCACCGATGCGGATGTGCACGAACTCGCTGCTGATTTCGGTGGAACCCAGCGTGGCCATCTGCACCACGTCCTGCGGCTCGGCGAAGCGGATCAGCGCGCGCTCTGGCATCGGATTGACGGCCACGATCGGAATGCCACGTTTGCGCGCTTCGACCAGATTGCTCATCATCCGCGGCGAATTGGTGCCGGTGTTCTGGCCGATCACGAAGATCGCCTCGGCATGCTCGAAGTCCTGTAGCACGATGGTGCCCTTGCCCACGCCGATGGCCGGCGGCAGGCCACGGCTGGTCGGCTCGTGGCACATGTTCGAGCAGTCCGGGAAATTGTTGGTGCCGAACTCGCGCACGAAGATCGAGTACAGGAACGCCGCTTCATTGGGCGTGCGGCCGGAGGTATAGAACTCGGCCTGGTGCGGGCTGTCCAGCGCCTGCAGGTGGCGGCCGATCAGCGCGAAGGCCTCGTCCCAGCTGCACGGCACGTAGTGATCGGTGGCCGCGTCGTAGCGCATCGGCTCGGTCAACCGGCCCTGCATCTCCAGCCAGTAGTCGGTCTGCGCCATCAGCTCGGTGACGGTGTGCTGCGCGAACAGCTCACGACCGGCACGGAACTGGGTGGCTTCCCAGGCCAGCGCCTTGGCGCCGTTCTCGCAGAATTCCAGCTTCCTGCGCTCGTCGGCATCGGGAAACGCACAGCTCGGGCACTTGAAGCCGCCCGGCTGGTTCATCGCCAGCAGCGCCTTCGAGCCCTTGCCGATCACGCTCTGCTGCAGCAGCACCTTGGCGGTGGCGCCGGCGGCACCCCAGCCACCGGCCGGCTGGTTGTAGGGCTTGTAGCGCGGCGGCTTCTGCTCGGACATGTTCGGGAACCTGGCGGGAGGAACGCAACAACAGAACGGCGCGGAGTGCGGGCGTGCTGCCTTTCGGCCGCTCGCCAAGCCCTACAGTCAAACACGGTCCATGCGGCTGCGCCAGAGGCTGGAACCGATTGCAGCGAAGCGTTTCATGACAACGGTTACCGCCGCGTCAGCGCTCGGCCACTGCGCTATTCTCGATGCCGTGGGTGGTCCACCACCTGCGTTTCTCCCTTGCCCGGATGCGCTGCATGCCTGACTCGACCCCGCCGCACACCCCGCCTGCCGGCACGGCCCAGCGCCCGATGCAGCGCTGGCGCAGCGAGGGGCAACAGCAGCAGGTCGACGTGGTGGCCGAGGAAGTGCCGGTCGCGCTGCGCTACAACGGCGCCGCCTTCGCGGTAATGATGGCCACCCCGTGTGACCTGGAGGACTTCGCGCTGGGCTTCTCGCTCAGCGAAGGATTGATCACTGCGCCGTCGCAGCTGTTGACCATCGATGTGCGGCCCCAGCTGGAGGGCATCGAGCTGCAGATGACGGTGACCGACGACGCACCCGGCGCCGATCTGGACCCGGCCAACGGGCGCCTGCTGCCCGGCCGTGGCGGCTGTGGCCTGTGTGGCACCCGCCAACTGGAGGACGTACTGCGTCCGCTGCCGCAGATCCGCGGACGCCGCACCTATCCGCATGCCGCGCTGCAACGGGCATTGGCCACCCTGTCGCAGCACCAGCCGATGAACGAAGTCAGTGGTTCCACCCATGCTGCGGCCTGGGCCGACGCCAGCGGGCGGATCGGCTGGGTGCGCGAGGATGTCGGCCGGCACAATGCGCTGGACAAGCTGATCGGCGCGCTGCACCACAACGAACACGTCATCGACGGCGGCCTGCTGGTGATCTCCAGCCGCGCCAGCTACGAGATGGTCAGCAAGGCGGTGCGTGCCGGCGCCAGCGTACTGGCCGCGGTCTCGGCGCCGACCGCGCTGGCGATCGACCTGGCCCGAAGCGCCGGGCTGTGCCTGGTCGGGTTCGCGCGCGAGAACGGATTCAACGTGTACACCCATCCCGAACGGTTGCAGGCGGACGACGACACGGCGGTCTGATACCGGCCGGGAGCACCTTGCCCCCGGCCGAGGCATGCCTCAGCGCAGCGCCACCTTCGGGAAATCCACCGGCACGTCGAACGCTACGTTGACGTAGTTGGTGAACAGGTTGAGTGCCACGTGGGCGAGGATTTCGACGATCAGCTCATCGTCGAAGCCCGCTGCGCGCAGCGCCTGCACATCGCCATCGGTGATCTGTGCGCGCTGCTCGACCACTTTCAGTGCGAAGTCCAGTGCGGCGGCCGTGGCCGGATCGCTGGACTGGCCGATCTGCGCGGCGGCCATCTGTTCGCCACTGGCGCCGGCCTTGCGACCCAGCGCGGTGTGTGCGGCCAGGCAGTACTCGCAGGCATTGCGGTTGGCGATGGCCACGGCGATCTGCTCGCCCAGCAACGGTGACAGGCGGCCAGCGCCCAGCGCGCCGAACGCCCCCCACATGCTCTGCAGCGCGGCCGGGGAATTGGCCACGGCACGGAACATCGCTGGGGTGGCACCGAAGGCGGCATGCACCTGGCCCAGCAGGGCCTGGCGGTTGGCGGTGGTGGCGGAGGCATCGATCAGGGGGACACGGGACATGGAGGATCTCCTTGGGAAAGCGCCCGGGATTGGACGACCCGGCCATCCTAGGTAGACTCCATGGACACATCAGGCCATATCGGCCGCTTGTATTGTCCATTCGTCCATGAACGCTTCTGCAATCCAGACAGATGCCTCCGCGCCTGACCGGCTGTCCTCGCTGCTGGAGCGTTTCCGCGTGCAGGCCGCGCTGTTCCACAGCGGGCCGCTGTGTGGACGCCATGTCTTCGAGCCGCAGCCCGGGCGCGCATTCCTGCACATCCTTCGCCAGGGCGAGATGGAGGTCCGCCATCCCGATGGCGATACCGCACTGCCACGACTGAAGATCGACAGCCCCAGCCTGCTGCTGTACCCGCAGCCGCTGCACCACGTGTTCCACAACGCGCCGCTGGAGGGCCCGGACTTCACCTGCGCCACGCTGGATTTCGATGGTGGTGCGCGCAATCCGATCGTGCAGTCACTGCCGCCGGTGATGGTGGTGCCGCTGGCTGCGATCAGCGAACTGGACGACACCCTGCACCTGCTGTTTGCCGAGGCTGATCGCCAACGCTGTGGTTCACGGCTGCTGACCAACCGCCTGTTCGAAGTGGCGTTGATCCAGATCCTGCGCTGGGTGGTCGATCACCCGGATGCGGCGGGTGTCAGCGATGGGCTGATGCGCGGCCTGTCCGATGCAAGGCTGGCGCGCACGCTGGTCGCAATGCACCAGGCGCCACAGCACGAATGGACGCTGCCGCGAATGGCGGCCACCGCCGGCATGTCGCGCAGCGCCTTCGCGGCAGTGTTCAAGGAGGTGATGCAGGCGACACCCGCGAGCTACCTGCTGGACTGGCGGCTGAGCCTGGCCTGCGCGCAGCTGCGTGCGGGCGTGGCGGTCAAGCAGGTCGCCATCGAGGTGGGGTTTGCCGATACCGCGTCGTTGTCGAAGGCCTTCCGCAAGCGGCTGGGGGCGTCGCCACGGGCGTGGTTGGCCGCGAGCGCAGCGCAGGCTGGGTAAATGGGTAAGGGGTAGAGTCGACCGCTGGTCGACTATCGCGCGAAGCGCAGGGGTTTCGTGGCCTGGCCGAAGAGCAGCCGACCAGCGGTCGGCTCTACCACGGGTGATGTCGGCGCGTTCGTGGCCTGACCGAAGGGCAGCCGACCAGCGGTCGGCTCTACCAAGAGCAATGCCCGCGCGATGGCCGATGGCCTAGCTGGCCGCCCCACCCGGCTTCGCCAGCAACCCGGCGATGCGTTCGACCACCTGGGCACGCACGCTTTCGTCCAGCTGCCCTTCGTACATCGCTTCGTAGATCCACAGGCCATCGGCCGCCAGCCGCGCCACGAAATTGTCCAGCGCGGCCGGGTCGTCCTGCCCGGGTGAAGGCGGCAACGGCGCCCAGCGTCGTACGGCCGGGCCCCACGGGCGCTCATCGGCATCCGGGTCAGCCGATTCGAGCATGAACATCAGCTCGGCACGGGTGGCGCTCTGCGCCGACACCCTCACGAAGGTCTGGTAGCGCTCCAACGCCGTCGCTTCGCCGGCGCGCTTGCCCAGCAGCGCTTCCATCGACGCTTCCCAGGCCTGCACCAGGTGCTCGTCGATGCCGCGCAGCAGCGCCTCGCGCGAAGGGAAGTGGTACAGCAGGCCGCCGCGGGTCAGCTGGGCCTCGGCCGCCACCGACTCGAAAGTCACCGCACGCACGCCGTCACGATTGATCACGTTGACGGCGGCGTCGAGGATGCGCTCGCGCTTGCTGGTTCTCATCGCATCATTTTACGCGATCGGCCGCGCCCTCGCGGCTGCCGACGCGGCCACGCAGCAGGCGCGCGATGATCGTCGCACCGACCGCCAGCATCACCGTGATCACCAGCAGCACGATCTGGTAGCCGCGGTCGTACGCGGCCGTGGCCAGCGTGAACCACTCGCCCTGCCCGCTCTCGCGTGCCACATGCAGGGCCTGGGTGAAGCCCTCGCGTACCAGCGCCGGCATGTCGGCCGAGGCCGGCAGGAAGGCGCTGTACATCGCCGCGCTCAGGCTGCCCAGCATCGCCACCGCCAGCAGGCCACCGAATTCGTACGACACCTCTTCCACCGACGAGGCCATGCCCGCGCGGTGTGCCGGCACGTTGTTGAGGATGGCGGTGGACGCCACCGAGATGGCCGAACCCATGCCGAAGCCGGTGATGGCCATGCCGGCCACCACCCAGCCCAGGCCGTGCGGGAAGCCGAACGCAACCACGCCGACACCCACCGCGCCTGCGGCCAGGCCACCGCAGATCAGCGGACGCAGGCCGACCCGGTGCAGGATGCTGCCGCCCAGCAACGCGCTGGGCAGGCTGCCCAGCGCCGCCACCGAGACCAGCAGGCCCGCCTGCAACGGGGTGAAGCCCGCCACCAGCTGGAAGCGCTGGGTGGTGACCAGCTGCAGGCCGGCCATCGCGAACAGGGTGAACACCGCCGACAGCGTGCCGGCCAGGAACGCGGGATTGCGGAAGATCGCGAAGTCCAGCAGCGGGTACGGCAGCTGCTGCTGGCGCCGCGCGAACGCCGCACCGCTGATGAGCGCCAGCAACAGCGCGCCGGCGCCCAGCGCGTACGACGGCGGCGTGGCGATCAGCGACTTGATCGCCAACACCAACCCGGACAGCGCAGCCAGCGCCAGCACCGACGACACTAGATCCCATGGGCGCGAGGTATCGCGCTGGCCTTCCGGCGCCAGCAGCAGCGTGGCCACGAAGGCGACCAGCACCACCGGCACGTTGATCAGGAACACCGAGCCCCACCAGAAATGCTGCAGCAGCCAGCCACCGATGATCGGGCCGAGCGCGGCGCCGACGATCGCCACCGAGCCCCAGATCGCGATGGCGATGTTGCGCTCGCGCTCTTTGTGGAAGCTCAGGCCGATCAGCGCCAGCGTGGCCGGCATCATCGCCGCCGCACCCACCGCCAGGAACGCGCGCGCGGCGATCAGCTGCGCGGCACTCTCCGCGAATGCCGCGGCCAGCGAGGCAACACCGAACACCACCAGGCCGATCAGGAACATGCGGCGGTGGCCGATGCGGTCGCCGAGCGTGCCGGCGCCGAGCAGCAGGCCGGCCATCACCAGCGGATAGGCATTGATGATCCACAGCGCCTGGCCGGCGCTGGCCGACAGTTCCTCGGTAAGCGTGGGCAGCGCGGTGTAGAGCACGGAGTTGTCCAGCGTGACCAGCAGCAGGCCGGCGGCCACGGTGAACAACAGCGCCCAGCGACGGGCGCGCGACAGGGCCGGAGCACCGGCCAAGGGCTGGGACAGAGCCATGGGGAAAACCTGATGGGGTGAAGTACCGTCATAACTATACCGGATATCCTGTATAGTTATGACGGTCGGAATCGATCGATTCAGCTTCTGTAGAGGCTAACCTGCTCGATCGGACACCCCAGCCAGGCATGGCCTGCTCTACGGCTAAACCCTCACCGGCAGTCTTCCGGCAATGCGGCCATCGCAGACACCACGGCCGCCTGCATGCCCTGCCCGACGGCCATGTCCAGCTCGCCGCCGATGCCGCCGTGCTGGCGGCGCAGTTCGTCCTCGCACAGGCCGCGCACCCGTGCACGTGCGTTGGCGCGCAGGCTGCTGCAGCGCCAGTCGGTGCCGCCCAGCGGCAGCACCGAATACACCACGCTGTTGCAGGCATTGCCCGCACGCTGCTGCAACGACAGGCCAGCGAAGTCACGCGGTTCACTGCTGCGCTGCGGATCGAAATAGCTGTCGGGGAAGGTGCGTGCGTACTGTTCGATGTCCACCTCCATGCTGCGGCCCGCCGCCAGCGGCATCTGCAACGGCTGGCCACAGCGCAGGGCATCGGCGCGATGCTGGATGTACTGGTAGATCGGCCGGTCGAGCGTGGGATCCTGCTGGGTCACCGCGCTGACCGCCGCCAGCACCGGCAACGATGCGCGATTGGCCATGCGCGCCAGCAGCCCCGCCTGTGCCGGCTGGCAGCGATCACGCAGCGTGGCCGCCAACAGGAACAGCACGTCGTTGCGAAAGGCCGGTTCTTCGATCATGCGCTGTTCGATGCGCTGGCGCGCGTCCGCCGCGGGCGCCGGGAACGCGATCGCCGGTGGCTCGGAGACCGCGGCACGCCGCTGCCACCACACGGCCGACACCACGCCGCTCACCAGCACGCCCGCAACGATGAGCCAGCGCGCACGCATCAGTTATGGATCGCGGTCAGCGTTGCCGCTGCGGCGTCGTAGGATGCGCTGGCAATATCCGCATCGAAGCGCTTCACCTGCAGGCGGCCAGCAAGCCGGTACGGGTCCCACAGGTCGCCCAGCGCGATCGGCGTGGCCAGGGTCACATGGATGATCTGGTTCGGCGGCGGTGGTGGCACATGAATGCACGCACCGTAGAACGGCACGAACAGCAGTTCATCGACCAGCCCGGCATCGTTGGTGCCCAACGGCACCACGTAGCCGTCCAGATCCACGGCGCGGCCATCGGCGGCATCGACCACCTGCGACGAGCCGAACTGCGTGGCGCGGTCGGGGCTGGAATGGTCGATCTCCTGCCCCGGCGGTGTGCCGGAACCGGTGTCGTCGATCAAACCGCCCACGCCGTCCATGCCATTGCGTGACAGGCCGATCTGCGGCGGCGGCCGCTGATAGGTCACCTCATCGGGCCGCAGCGCGTCCCAACGGTTGATGGGGGCATCGGCCACCGTTGGCTGCGCGGAATGCGTGGTCTGCGCGGTGCTGACAGGTGCGGCGTTCGGCACCGGCTGCGTACAGCCAGCCAAGCACAGGCAGCCCACCAGCATGGCGACGTGCTCACGGTTCATAGGGCCTCAGGTGCGCATCGCGCATGGTGTAGGCAGAGCCAGCCAGGTCGTCGTCCAGCCGCTCCGCGCGCAGGGTGCCGGCCAGGAAGAACGGCGAATACATGTCCGGCATGTCGATCGGGCGTGGCAGCACCACGTGCACGATCTGGTTGGGCGGTGGCGGCGGCACGTGGATGCAGGCGCCGTAATAAGGCACGAACAGGAACTCGGTCAGGCGCCCGTCCTGCGCGTTGGCCAGCGGCACCACGTAGCCCGGCAGGCGCACCGGTCGTTCCAGTACCGCGTCCACGGTGCGGAAGGTGCCGAACTGCGGCATGCGCCGGTTGCCGTTGTGTTCGACCTCGGGGCCCTCGCCCCGCTCCAGCGCGGCCAGCTCATCACCAGGCATCATCTGCAGCCAGTCCAGCTCCTGTTCTTCAGCCGTGCCCGCAGTCACGGCGCCACTGCCATCTACCACCGGAGACGGCGGCAGCGCCTGTACGCCGGTATCCACCGGCCGCTCGCAGGCGGCCAGGAGCAGCAGGATCGGCAGCATCCACAATCCACGCATGCTCAGCCTCCCGGCGACAGGCCATCGGCCAGCGTGCGCCGATAGGCCAGCAGCGCCGGCACCAGTCCGGCCACCGCACTGATCACCAGCACGCCTGCGGCCCATGCCAGCTCGCGAGCGTCTGCCAGACATGGGTGATCGACAGCCCGAAGCTGGCCAGCGCCCACGCGCGGCCCGCCAAGCTGGCCACGGCCAGCACCGCCAGCGCGAGCACACAGGCCAACGCGCTGGTCGCCACCGCTTCAACCACCAGCAGGGCGGCGATGTAACCCGGCCGCGCACCGATCGCACGCAGCACGGCCATCTCACGCCGGCGTTCCTGCAGGGTCGAAACCAGCAGCGCCACCAGCGACACCATGCCCAGCAGCACCACCATCGCGCTGATCAGCTGCAGGGCACGTTCGGCCGTGCCCAGCGACTGCCACAACTGCTGCAGGGTCACGCCCGGCAGGATCGCCAGCATGGCCTCGTCGGGGTACTCGTTGATCCTGCGCTGCACCGCGAACGTGGCAATGCGCGAGTTCAGGCCGAGCATGAACGCCGTGATGCTGGTCGGGGTCAGATCCAGATGGCGCGCCTGCTCGGCGCTGACCCTCTGGCTGCGCAGCTGCACACCCGAGCGCCAGTCCACATGGATCGCCTCGATGGCCGGCAGCGAGACCAGGACCGATGAATCCACCGGCGTGCCGGTGCGCTGCAGGATGCCGGCCACGCGGAACGGCTTGTCGGCATGGGTGGCCAGCGTAACCGCGCCGGTGCCGTGGGCCAGCACGATCTCATCGCCGAGGCCGACCCGCTGCGCAGCGGCCACTTCGGCCCCGATCACCGCATCGTACAGATCGTCGAACGGCCGCCCCTGCGCGAACGCCAGCAGGTGGCCGGCGCCGTAACGGTAGTGTTCGAAGTAACCGCCACTGGTGCCGACCACCCGGTAGCCGCGCCAGGAGTCACCCAGTGACAGCGGCACCGCCCACTTCACCTGCGGCAGCGCCGACAGCTCCTGGTAGGACTGCCAGGACACGTTGTTGGTCGGGTCACCGATATGGAACACCGAATACAGCAGCAGGTTCACCGGCCCCGAACGCGCACCGACGATCAGGTCGGTACCCGACACCGTGCTGGCGAAGCCCTCGTGCGCCTGTGCGCGCACGCGTTCAACGCCCAGCAACAGCACCACGCTGAGGGTGATCACCAGTACGGTCAGGCCAACGCTCAACGCGCGGCTGCGCAGGCTGGCCCAGGCAAGCTCAAGCATGGGCGCCACCTGCGTGGTTGATCTCCGCCAGGGCAATCGTGCGGTCGAACAGCGGCTGCAGGCCATCATCATGGCTGACCACCACCACGGTGGTGCCGGCCGCCTGGCATTGTGCGGACATCAACTGCAGGAAGGCCGTGGCGGCATCCCGGTCCAGCGCCGAGGTCGGTTCATCGGCCAGCAGCACCGCCGGCCGGCCGATCAGCGCTCGTGCGGCCGCCACGCGCTGCTGCTGGCCGACACTCAGGGTGCCCGCGCGCCGTTGCATCAGCGCCGGGTCCATTTGCAGGGCGCCCAGCAGGCGCGCGATCTCGGCGTCCAGCGGCCCGCTGATGCGCTCGCTGCGCAGGCGCGAGAAGCGCAGGCCCAACGCAACGTTGTCGCGCACGCTGAGAAACGGCAGCAGGTTGAACTGCTGGAAGATCACCCCCAGGTGGTCGGCGCGGAAACGGTCGCGCCGGGCGCCGCGCATGGCCTGCAACGCCTGCCCGGCCACCTCGACGCGGCCCTTGCCGGGCAGCAGCACCCCGGCCAGCAGTCCCAGCAGCGTGCTCTTGCCGCCGCCACTGATCCCGCGCAGCAGCACGCTGCTGCCCTGCTCGATCCACAGCTGCGGAATGTCCAGCACCAGGCGCAGGCCATAGCCGAACTGCACCTCATCCAGCCTGATCAGCGCAGCGCTGCTCACGGCGCCAGTACCACGCGCAGCTGGGTGGCGGTCAGCACGCTGCGGTCCTGGCCATGTTCGGTTGCGGAGTTGACGATGACTTCGTGCAGGCCCGGGAACACGGCTGGCAGGCGCATTACCAGGGCGCGCAACGCCGCTGGATTGGCACAGCGGTACTGCAGATTGGCACTGAAGCCGGCGTGACGGTGTTGTCCGGCCGCCGGTGCCGCGGCGGTTGCATCGAAGCCCTCGGCGCTGGCATCGCTGCGGGCCAGCCGGCAATGCGCCGCCGTCGGCAGCGTTACCCAGCTGCCGCTCTTCAGCACCGCGGTGGCGCGTGCCAGCGATGCCCGTTCAGCGGTGTTGGCCGGCGGTCGTTCGAAATCGAGGATGCCGATACCCGGCGCCTGCAGGGCCAGTTCCAGCACGCCCTGATCGAGCGCGAGATCAACAGTGGCCTGGCCGTGCACGTGCGCACCGAGCTGGCGGACGTCGTGGGCCTGCGCGGCGCTGGCAGCCAGCAGCAGGAAAAAAGCAGCGGGAAGCTTCATGGGGGAGACTCCAATTGTTACTATGTAACATTATGGACCATAACCCCTCGATGCCCGCAAGGGCCCTGGCCCAGCCGCCAGCTTCGGCACGCTGGCATCCCCGCCTCGATCTGGCCGGTGCCTGGCTGTCGCTGGCCTGCGCCGCCCATTGCGTCGCCCTGCCATTGCTGCTGGCGTTCGTGCCGGCCGCGATGATGGCGCTGCGCTCGTTCCAGCACCCCGGCCATGGCGCGATGACGCTGCTGCTGATGATGTCGCGCTGGGAGTGGCTGTTCGCGCTGGTGGCCTCGGCGTTGGCGCTGGCCAGCACCACGGCGGGGCTGCGCCGACATGGCCGCCGGTGGCCGCTGCGGTTGGCCTGCGTGGGCGCCGGCCTGCTGCTGTCGGCGTCGCTGTACCTGCCGCTGAAGGAATCATTGCTGTGGCACGGCGTGGCAACGGCCTGCGGTGGCGTGCTGCTGGCCGGTGCGCATGTCGGCAACCGCCGCGCGCTGCACCAGCACCGGTAGCGTTTCGAAGGTGCCGGCCGCTGGCCGGCGTCCCCGCCTCGTCAGAAGCGATAGCCCACTTCCGCGCCGAAGATGCGCGGGCTGTCGACCGGACCGTAGTAGTTGCCGTCGCGGCCGAACGCCAGGTTGTCGAATATCAGGCCGTTGATGCGGCGCTTGTTGGCAAGGTTCTGTACGAACACGCGTGTGCTCCACGGCCCGCGCTCATAGCCCAGCTGCGCGCCCAGCACCGCGACGGCCGGCTGGAACGCGCGGTTGCGCTCGTCCAGCGCGCTGGAACCGGTGAACTGCGACTCCAGCCGCGCGTAAAGGCCAGACTCGAACTGGTAGCGCGCCGCCAGATAGCCGGTGTAATGCGGGGTCAGCTTGACCCGCTTGCCGTCCAGGTTCTGGTCGACGCTGACCCACAGCCTGGTGTACTTCGCATCGACATAGCCCACATTGGTCATCAGGGTGAAGCCGGGCATCACCTCGAACACGCCTTCAAGTTCGGCGCCGCGCGAACGGATCGACGCATCCGAGCCCACGTAGTCCGACGAGATCGGGCGGCCGTTGGCATCGGTGGCGACCTGGATCTCCTGCCAGTTGTCCGAGGTGATGTGGAACAGCGCACCGCCGATGTGGCCACGGCCGCCGGCCAGGTTCATCTTGAAGCCCAGCTCATGGCTCCACATGCGCTCGGACTCATAGCGCAGCACCTTGTCGTTGACCACATCGCTCTGCGCTGCGGCCAGATTGAAGCCGCCCGGAATATAGCCCTTGGCCGAGGCCGCATAGAACGACAGGTCGTCGGTGGCGTCGTAGCGCAGCGACACCCGCGGCAGCGTGGCCGAGAAGGTATGCGCCAGCGCGGCATCGCGGTACAGCACGCGGCCACCGGCGCCCAGGTCCAGCGCACCGGCACGCTGCTCGGTGGAACGCCGCGCCTGCTCATGGCGCAGGCCCGCACTTGCGGTCAGCTGCGGAAGCGACGGGAAGGTGTAGCTGGCGGTGGCGAACACACTGTAGTCCTCCCCCTTCGAGGTCTGCCGCGGCGCCAGGTTGTAGCTGTCCAGCCCACGCAGCGCAGGACCGACGAACGTACCCAGGATCGAATCCTTGCTGTTGCGGTAGGTGGACACACCGGCCATCCAGGTCAGCGCCTGGTCACTGGGCGAACTGAAGCGCGCCTCGGCCGTCCATTCGTTCTTCCGGTCGTAGATGCGGCCTGCCAGTGCCGCGCTCTGGGTCATGTCGAAGTCGTAGCCGGCCGAGGTCACTTCCTCGTTCCGCCAGGAGGCGGCCACGTCCAGCGTGCCGGCCTGCAGCTGCCATTGCGCACTCAGGCCCGCCACCGACTCATCCTTCCCGGTGCGCTTGGGCGCGTCATTGATGTAGGTGAAATCACCAGCACGGCGGCCACCGTTGAGCGAGGTGCCATAGGTGCGGTTGTACAGGCCGGTATCCAGCGGCAGGTACTCGTACTCGAACATGCCCGGCGCACGGGTGCGCAGATGGTAGGCCAGTGCATTCACCGAAACGTAGTCGCTCGGCCGCCAGCGCAGCTTGCCCTGCAGGTAGCCCTCGCCCACCCTGCCGCGCGCACCGGAGGGCGTGAGGTTCTTCAGGTAGGCATCCTCGTCCGAGCCCATGAACGCCACCGAGCCGGACAGACTGCCATCGCGGCTCAACGGGCCGGCCAGGAAGCCATCCAGCGCCGTGCCGTTGCCATTGCCGAACCAGGTACTGCGCACATTGAGTTCGCCTTCGCGCGCATCGGCCGGACCGCGCGTGCGCACCAGCACCAGGCCGGACTCGCTGTTGGCGCCATACAGCGTGCCCTGCGGGCCGCGCAGCACCTCCACCGACTCGACCTGGTTGAGCACGGCATTGCTCAGTTCACGGAACGGAATGCCATCGATATAGACCGACGCACGGTTGACCAGGAACGGATTGGACTCGATGCCGCGGATCGAGATGAACATGTTGCTCAGCTGGCCCATCGCATTGAACTTCACGTTCGGGGCGAGCTTGTCGAGGTCACGGAACTCGGTGACACCGGCCTCCTTCAGCGCTTGCCGATCGAGCACGGTGACCGACAGGTCGCTCTTCAGGTACGGGGTATCGCGCTTGGAGCCGGTGACACGGACACCGTCAAGCGTGGCCGGGTCGGCCTGCTGGGCAAGCGCGGGCATGGCAGGAATGAGCAGGGATGCCGCAACAAGAGCGGCAGCAGACGTGGACGACTTCAACGGACAGACCTCAACGGATGGAAAGGCGGACGCGCGGGCGGCGGCAGCGCGGGTCAAGAGTGTTATCCTGTAACATTCATGCCATCCCGCCACTCCATTCGCGGCAGCGCCGCTCCATTTCCGGATCCGTGATGCCCGCCCTCGCCGACCAGTTGCTGCGCGAAACCGGCCCCCAGCCTGCGGCCGCCCACGTCAGCCCGGACGGGGCGGTGGTCCTGCTGCGCCACCGCTTCGAGGCCAGCGAAGGCGAGATGGGGCATCCGCAGCAACTGCGACTGGGCATGGCCATGGCCGGCGGGGGTTGGCTGCAGCAGCGCACGCTCACCGGCGTGCTGCAGGCCCCGTGGCGACCGGGCCAGTTCAACCTGGTCCTGCCTGGCGACAGCGGCACCTACGCCAGCCCCGCTGTGGACGTGCTCGGCATTGCCATCGACACCCACGCGTACCCACATGACGCGCCCACGCTGCAGCACCTGCAACCGCTGGCGGCGCGGCTTCACCACGACCCGGTGGTGGCCTCGGTGCTACAGGCGCTGTGGTGCAGCGCGCAGGCCGGTGCGTGCCTGCCCGGTTTTCTCGAACACGGCGCGCAGGTGCTGCTGCGTCGCCTGGGCCAGCTTGCCGGCCAACGGCGCGAGGTGAGCGGCACCGCCACACCCCTGTCGGCACAACGGCTGCTGCAGCTGAAGCACTACATCGATGCACAGCAGGGCCAGCCGCTGGGCGTCACCCAGTTGGCTGCCGCCGTGCAGATGCAGCCGTCCAGCTTCAGCCGCGCCCTGCGCGCCGCCACCGGGCTGCCACCGTATGCGTTCCTGACCCGGCATCGCATGCACTGGGCTCGCGCCGCACTGGCACAGGGCCGCACCGTCACCGACGTGGCCCTGGCCAGCGGATACGCCAACCCCAGCAAGTTCAGCGCGGCCTTCCGCCGTGTGCTTGGCTGTTCGCCCTCGGCCTGGATCGCGCAGGCGCGGTAGTGCCGGCCGCTGGCCGGCTTCTGCATTGCATTGACCAGTCCCGGGTTGCCGGCCAGCGGCCCGCACTACCCTGCCCGCTCGAACAGCGCCGCCACCCAGTCGATGAACACCCGCAACCGCGGCGAGGGCGTGCGGTTGCGCGGGTAGACCAGGTTCAGCGGGCTCGGCGTTGGCGGCATCTGCGGCAGCAGTTCGACCAGCTCGCCCCGCGCAATGTACGGATCCATGCGGTAACGCGGTGCCTGGATGATGCCCAGCCCTGCCAGCGCGGCGCCGAGGAACGCATCGGCACCGGACACCAGCACCCGTGCCGGCAACGGCACGTAGCGCACCTGCCCGTCCTGCTGGAACTCCAGGGGAATCAGCTGGCCAGTAGCGCTGGAGCGATAGCCGATCATGTCGTGACCGTCCTTCAGCGAGTCGATATCCACGGGCAGGCTCCGGGCCTGCACATAACCCGGCGAGGCCACGGTGACCTCGCGCAGCAGCGTCAACCGTCGCGCCGCCAGGTCGCTGTCGGCCAGCGTGCCGACCCGGATCGCCGCATCCACGCCTTCGCGCAGCAGGTCGACGTAGCGGTCTCCCTCGCTGACGTCCAGCTCGATGTCCGGGTAGCGCTGCAGGAAATCCGGCAGGTGCGGAAACAGCAGATGCCGGCCCAGCGTGCCATGCACCTCGATGCGCAGCAGGCCACGCGGTGGCACGTCACGGAACGCCGCCTCGGCGTCGTCCATGTCGGCGATCAGGCGCAGGCAACGACCGTAGAAGGCTTCACCCTCCAGGGTCGGCACCACCAGCCGCGTGGTCCGGTGCAGCAGCCGCACGCCCAGCCGCAGTTCCAGCGCCTTGATCGCGTCGGTCACCGTGGCCCGTGGCAGGCCAAGGTCCTCGGAGGCGCGGGTGAAACTGCGGCGCTCGACGATACGGACGAAGGCGCGCATGGCCGTAAAGCGGTCCATTGTTCGGCTGTCCGGATGGTGTTGGTTGATTATGCACGATTGTCCGCCGCCACCCGGTGCTGCATGCCCACCAAGGTTGGCATCTACCGGAGCACGGAGTACCGGTAGCCGCCCACCTTGGTGGGCGACTGGCGGCATGCCAGCCGAGGTTGGCATCTACCAGGGCACGGCGCACCGGGTAGCCGCCCACCTTGGTGGGCGTTCCGCGCATGCCAACCAAGGTTGGCATCTACCGGGCCTCGCGGCGGCGGTGCACCCAGTAGTACAGCGTGGGCAGCACCAGCAGGGTCAGCAGCATCGCCGACAGCAGGCCGCCGATCACCACTACCGCCAGCGGCTTCTGGGTCTCGGCACCGATCGCGTGCGAGGTCGCCATCGGCAGCAGGCCGAACATCGCCAGCAGCGCGGTCATCAGCACCGTGCGCAGGCGCTGCAGCGAACCCTGCACCACCGACTGCAGCAGGTCCATGCCCTGTTCGCGTAGCTGGGCGAAGCGACTGAGCATTACCACCCCGTTCAATACGGCTTGCCCGAACAATGCAATGAAGCCGATCGCCGCCGACACCGACAACGGAATGCCGGTCAGCCACAGCGCCAGGATGCCGCCGATCATCGCCAGTGGCACGTTGGCCAGGATCAGTGCCGCACTGCTGATGTCCTTGAAGGCATCGAACAGCAGCACGAAGATCAGCAGCACCGACAGCGGAATCACCCAGCCCAGGCGCTTCATCGCGCGCTGCTGGTTCTCGAACTCGCCGGACCACTCCAGCCGGTAGCCCTCCGGAAGCTGCACGCTGGCGTCCACGCGCTTGCGCATGTCGGCCACCACGCTGCCCATGTCGCGCCCGGCGATGAAGATGCTGACCGCCTTCACCCGCTGCGCGTTCTCGCGCGAGATGTTGATTGCGCCGCTGGCCATCCGGAACTCGGCCACATCGGACAGCGTCACCGCGTGGCCGTCACCGATGCCGACCGGCACCGTGCGCAGCCGCTGCAGGTCGCGGTCGGCGTCGTCCAGCCGCAGCGTGATCGGAAAACTGCGATCCCCCTCCCACAGTTCGCCGACCTGGCGCCCGCCCAGTGCGGTCTCGATCACTTCGTCGATGTCGCGCACATTCAGGCCATAACGCGCAGCCCGGTCACGGTCGATCTCGATCTGCAGCTGCGGCAATGCGCCGTCGCGGTCGATGAAGGCACTCTCCACGCCGTCCACGCTGCGCACCTGGCCGAGGATCGCCTGGGCCTGCCGGTTCAGCACGTCCAGGTCCGAGCCGCTGACCTTGATCACCACCTGCCCCTTGATCTGCGAGATGCTCTCCAGGATGTTGTCGCGCACCGGCTGCGAGATCGAGAATTCCGGCCCCGGTATGCGCTGCTCCAGCGTTCGCTGCAGGTCGCTCACCAGCTGCCGCTTGTCCACGCCCTTCGGCCATTCCTTCTCCGGCTTCAATGCCACCAGCGCCTCGATCTGGTTGGCACCCTTGGCGTCGGAACCATCTTCCGGGCGCCCCAGCTTGGCCACCACCGTCGATACCTGCGGGAACGTGCCGACCAGTTCGCGGATGCGCCTCGACTGCTGCTGCGCCTCGGCCAGGCTGGTGCTGGGGTCGAGCGTGGCGGTCAGCCAGATCGACCCCTCGTCCAGCTCGGGCAGGAACTCCGAGCCCAGCCGGGTGCCCAGTGCCAGCGTAGCAACCAGCAGCGCTACCGCGGTCAGCACCACCGCCCGCGGGCGGGCCAGCGCACGTTCCAGCACCGGTCTGTACCACCCGGTCAGGCGGTCCATCAGCGGGTTGCCGTCGCGCATGCGGTCGCGCCGCAGCCACCAGTAACAGAACAGCGGCACCACGGTCAGCGCCAGGATCAACGCGCCAATCAGCGCCGAGGTCACCGAATAGGCCATCGGCGCGAACATGCGGCCTTCCTGGCGCTGCAGGGTGAAGATCGGGATATGCGCGGCGATGATGATCATCATCGAGAAGAACGTCGGCCGCCCCACTTCCGATGCCGCCGAGAGAATGGTCGAGAACCGTGTCTTCCTG
The DNA here is from genome assembly GCF_030985895.1 of Stenotrophomonas sp. Sm6012. Taxonomy (NCBI): domain Bacteria; kingdom Pseudomonadati; phylum Pseudomonadota; class Gammaproteobacteria; order Lysobacterales; family Lysobacteraceae; genus Stenotrophomonas; species Stenotrophomonas sp. Sm6012. The sequence continues at coordinate 28,379 of NZ_JAPTFX010000009.1, forward strand.
TCTGCCGTGGGGGGCAGCTTCGACAGCCGCGAGACGATGTGCTCGGTGACGATCACCGCACCATCGATGATGATGCCGAAGTCCATCGCCCCCAACGACAGCAGGTTGGCCGGCACGCCCCACAGGTGCAGGCCGAGGAAGGTCGACAGCAGGGCCAGCGGCATCATCGCCGCCACGATCAGCGCCGCGCGGGCGTTGTACAGAAACAGCCACAGCACCAGGAACACCAGCACGGCGCCTTCGAGCAGGTTGCGGAACACCGTTTTCAGCGTGGTCGAGACCAGCCAGGAGCGATCGTAGAACGGCTCGATGCTGACCCCGGCCGGCAACTGGTTCGCCTCGATCTCGGCGATGCGCGCATGCAAGGCGTCGAGCACATCGGACGGATTCTCGCCCTTGCGCATCAGCACCATGCCGAACACCGCATCGTCGTTGTCATCCTGGCCAACCAGGCCCTGCCGCGGCAGCCCGGTGTCGGCGATGCTGGCCAGGTCGCGTACCAGGATCGGTGTGCCGCCGCGCTGCCCGACCACCACGTTGCCGATGTCGGCCGGTGAGCGCATCAGGCCCACGCCGCGGATCAGGAACTGCTGCTGGCCGCGCTCCACGTAGCCGCCGCCGGCATTCGAACTGCCCTTCTCCAGGGCCTCGGCGAACTCACCGAGGCTGATGCCGCGGTCGCGCAGCTTGTCCAGGTCCGGCTTGACCTGGAAGGTACGCGCGAAACCGCCGAAGCTGATCACATCGGCCACGCCCGGCACGGTGCGCAGGCTGCGCTCCATCGTCCATTCCTGCACGGTCCGCAGCTGGGTCGAGGTCAGGTGCGGGCCTTTCAGTACGTAGCGGTAGATCTCGCCCACCGCCGAGCTCATCGCCTCCAGCTCCGGCGTCACCCCTTCCGGCAGCTCCACGCCCTGCAGGCGCTCCAGCACCTGCTGGCGCGCGAAATAGTCGTCGGCCTTGTCATCGAAGGTCAGGATGATCATCGACAGGCCGAACTGGGTATGCGAGAACACCCGCACCGAATGCGGAATGCCGGACAGCGCCACTTCCAGTGGCATCGTCACTTCGCGCTCCACCTCTTCAGCGGCGCGGCCCGGGTGCAGCGAGACCACCGTCACCTGGGTATCGGACACATCCGGGAAGGCTTCCACCGGCAGCACGCGGAACGCGGCGATGCCCGCGCCGATGAACAGCAGCAGCGCCAGCATCACCATCAGCGGCTGGCGCAGGCAATAGGCAATCAGGCGATCGATCATGGGGCGGCGTGCTCCGTGCCGCTGCTGGCCGCCGTCGGCGCACTGTCGACCAGCTGCTGCAGCAGCAGGCCACCTTCGACCACCACCCTGCTGCCTGCCGCCAGGCCCTCACGCACCCACAGGCGGCCATCGCCCAGTCCTTCGGCATGCACGGCGTGGCGCACGAAGCGGCCCTTGCCTTCCTCCACGAACACCACCTGCGTGCCGTTGATCAACAGCACCGCCGCATCGGGCAACGAGACGCCGCCCTCGGCCGGCAGCGCCACCTGTGCGCGCACGTACTGCCCGGCCTTGAATGCGCGGGTGCGGTTGTCCAGCTCGGCGCGGGCCTGCACCACGCGACGCTCGCTGTCGACGAAGTCATCCACATGCTGCAGCGTGGCCTGCAGGGGTTTGCCATCGGCGCCGGGCACGCTCACCGGCATGCCGGCCTTCAATCGCCCGCCCAGGCTTTCGGGAATGTCCAGCAGCAGCCACAGGCGATCCGGATCGCCGATCACCGCCAGCGGCTGTTCGCTGTCGGGGCTGACCGACATGCCCGGGCTCATCCGCCGTTCCACCAGCAGACCATCAATGGGCGCACGCAGCGGCAGGCGTTGATCGACGTGTTGGCCGTTGCCATAGGCCTTGGCGAAGGCGGTTGCGCGCGCATGATCGGCCTGGCGGCCGGCGAAGTTGGCCTCGGCCTCGTCCAGCTCACGGCCGGACGCCACGCCAGCGGCGTGCAGCTCGCGGGTGCGCTGCAGCTCCTTGCGCGCCTGCTGCAGCTCGGCGCGGCCGCGTGCGCCCTCGACCTGGGCCTGGCCGAACTCGGGCGAAGTGATCCAGGCGATGACCTGGCCCGCCTTTACCTGCTGGCCCGGCTGCGCCTCGATGCGCGCGACCTGCCCCGGCAGCGGCGTGCGCAATGCGCTGGAGCGGGTCTCATCCCAGACCACACGGCCCGGCAGCTGCAGGCTGGCACTGGCACCGGCGGTCACCACCTCGCTGCGCAGCACGTCCAGCTGGCGGCTGTCGGCCGGGAACTGGATCTGGCCGGCACTGACCTGCGGCGCATCTTCGGTATACGACGCCGGCTCGCGGCCACAGCCGCTGAGCAGGGCCAGTGCCAGCAACACCGGCAGCAGCGCTGGGCGCGCGCGCGGGCGATGGGCGACGGTGGACTTCATCGGGACTCTCCTTCGGCAACGGATGTGGCGGCTTCCCAGCGCGCCAGGGCAATGGCATGGTCGGCACGCGCCTCGATCAGCGCGGCCTCGAAGTCGCGCCAGCTGCGGCGCGCATCCAGCAGGTCGGTCAGGCTGGCGGCACCGCGGCGGTAGGCCAGTTCGATGCCCTGCAGCGCCTTGCGCGCTGCATCGGACTGCAGCCCTTCGTAATCGGTGCGGCGCTGCGCGGCGGACTGTGCCCTGGCCTGCAGCTGGTCCAGCTCGGCGCGCGCTTCGCGCTGCAGCACCTGCAGTTCCAGTGCGGCACTGTCCCGATCCGCTTCAGCGCGCTGGATGGCGCCGCGTGCGCGCGAGGGGCCGCCGAGCGGAATGGTCAACGACAGCCCCCAGGTGACACCGCTGATGTCGGTCGGCTCACGCTCGGCCTCCACGCCCAGCTGGATGTCACGGTGGCGCTCGCTGCGGGCCAGCGCCACACCGGCATCGGCGGCGGCCAGGCGCGACTGTGCGGCACGCAGATCGGCACGCTGCTGCGGGTCGAACGCGCGCGTGGCGGCCACATTGCGGGTGTCGGGCCACGGGTCGTCGGCACTGAGGTTGCTGCTGTCATCGCTGCCGAGCAGCAGCCCCAGCGCGTGCCGGGCGTCGCGCAGATCCAGCGCCGCCTCCCGCGCGGCATCGGCCACGGCAAGATCGTCCACCGCCAACCGCGCACGATCCACCGGTGCCATCGCCCCGGTTGCGACCTGCTTGTCCGCCGCCGCCATCTGTTCGTTCGAACTCTGGCGGTTGGCCTCGGCAATCTGCGCCTGCTCCTGCGCGCTCTTCAGGCCGAAATAGGCCTCGTGCAGCGCCACCTGCTGGCGGCGTCGGGTATCGAGCATTTCCAGCCCGGCCACCTGCAGCAACGCGTCCGCCTGGCGGATGCGCAGCGCTCGCTTGCCACCACGCTCCCAGGTCCAGCCCAGGCCCAGCGTGCTGTCTACCCGCTTGTCCTGCCAGCGGCCGGGGCCGATGCCATGCTTGGGGCTGATCTTGCTGCTGCCGATCGACAGCTCGGCCGCGGGCCGCAGGGCGGCGGTCTGCGCATCACCCTGCACGCCGCGCAGCTCCAGTGCCGCCGCACGCAGGTCCGGGTTGTGCGCCTCCATGGCGCGCTGCGCGTCCGCCAGGGACAGCGCCGAAGCTGCGGGCGCGCACACGAGGGCGGCCAGCACAGCCGCAAGTCGAAGGGAGAAATTCATGCGCGTCACGGTAAGGTGACGCACTTGCGCCAAACTTGCCCCAACCTTGCACGAAACTTGCAATGCGAATCCTGCTGATCGAAGACGATGCCGCCCTGGCCGATGGACTGATCCGCGCCCTGCAGGGCGCCGGGCACCTGTGCGACCACCTTTCGCGCGGGTTGCATGCGCCGGCCGCGCTGGCCAGCGCGCCGTATGACGTGATGGTGCTCGACCTGTCGCTGCCCGATATCGATGGCCTCGACCTGCTGTCGCGGTTACGCAACGACGGCGTCATCCTGCCGGTACTGATCCTGACCGCGCGCGATGGCGTCGACGATCGCATTCTGGGGCTGGACCGCGGTGGTGATGATTACCTGGCCAAGCCTTTCGCACTGGGTGAGCTGGAAGCGCGGCTGCGTGCGCTGTCACGCCGCCGCAGCGATGCACCGGCGCAGAAGCGGCTGGGTCGGCTGTGCTTCGACAGCATCCGCAACGAGGCACAGGTCGATGGCCAGCGCATCGAACTGACCGCGCGTGAGCTGGCGCTGGTCGAGGCGCTGATGCAGCACCCAGGCCGTACCGTCACCAAACAGCGCCTGTTCGATGCGCTGTACAGCTGGGACCACGAGGCCAACCTGTCGGTGATCGAAGTGCATGTCAGCCGCCTGCGCCGCAAGCTGGAACAGGGGCGTGCCGGCGTTGGCATCCGCATGCTGCGCGGCCTCGGCTACCGGCTGGAGGCCGGCGGTGACTGAGCGCGTGCACAGCCTGCGTGGCCTGCTGCTGCGGCGCCTGTGGCTGCCGCTGCTGGTACTGATGCTGTGCAGCGCGGTGGGTTCGTTCGCACTGGCGCGCTTCTACGCCGGCCAGGTCTACGACCGCTGGCTGCTGGACTCGGCGATGTCGCTGTCCGAACTGGTGGAGGTGCAGGATGGACGGGCCTCGATCGAGATCACGCCGGCGGTGTCGCGCATGTTCACCTGGGACACCACCGATGAAGTGCATGGTGAAGTGGTCGATGCCGGGGGCGGACGCTTGTACGGTGACCTGCCCGAAGCATTGCCGCGCCCTGCCGTTGCCGCCGCACGCGATGACGAGGCCGTCTACTACGACGCACGGCTACGTGGGCAGCCGGTGCGCATGGTCGAAGTAGTGGTCAGCGCCGGGCCCGGCCACGAGATCCGGCTACGCGTGGCCGAAACACTGCGCAAGCGCCACCGGCTGGAGCGCAAGCTGCTGATGACCAGCATCCCGTTCCAGGCTGCGATTCTCGCGCTGGCGGCGTGGCTGGCGTGGTCGGGTACCGGCGCCGCCGCGCGCCATGCCAACCAGGTGGCACGCCGCTTGGCCAGCCCTCGCCCGGACCCGCTGGCGCCATTGGAGCCTGCACAGGAGGCGCCGCGCGAACTGTGGCCGGCGGTAGAGGCCTACAACGCGCTGCTGCAGCGCCTGGACGCGATGCAGGCCGCGCAACGGCGCTTCGTCAGCAATGCCGCGCATCAGCTGCGCACGCCGCTGGCGGCAATGCAGGTGGAACTGGAGAGTTCACTGCGCCAGCATGATCCACAGGCGCAGCAGCTGGCGTTGTCCGGCACGCTGGGCGGACTGGCGCGGCTGCAGCACCTGGTCAACCAGCTGCTGATGCTGAGCCGTTCCGAAGATCCGCAGGGCAGCGCGTTGCCGCTGCAGCCGGTGGATCTGGCGGTGCTGGCGCGCGGTGTGGTGGAGCGCTATGCGGACAGGGCGTTGGCCGCAGGCGTAGACCTGGGTTACGACGGGCCCGACGAGGGCGTGTCGATCGCGGGTGATCCTCAGCTGTTGCGCGAAGCGCTTGGCAATCTGCTGGACAATGCGCTGCGCTATGGCAGCGTGCGCGGGGTGATCACGCTTGGCCTGCAGCAGGACGCCGAAGGCCTGCAGGTCTGGGTGGACGACGATGGCGCCGGCATCGCCGAGGCCGAGCGCGGGCGTGTCACGGAACGCTTCTACCGGGCCAGCAGCGAGGGCGACGGCTGCGGTCTGGGGCTGGCGATCGTGGCAGAGATCGCACAGCGGCATGGTGCGGCATTGGTGATCGATACCGCCCCGATCGGCGGCGCGCGGGTCGGATTGCGGTTTCGCTCCCGGTAGATGCCCACCTTGGTGGGCATCCGCTGCGACCGTAGCGGGACATATCGGTGGACGCCAATCTTGGTTGGCGCTGCCCATCGGCAGCCCTTGATTACGAAGCGACCAGCCGTACCCGGCTGCACCTGGCGCGATGCCTGAGCCGTGGAGCCGCCACGCGCCTTGCGGCAGCGTTGTTACGCTGATTCAGTCCATCCAGAACTGATCGGTGCTTCTCATGCCGCTTCTTCGACACGTCCTTCTGAAATCCCCTGTGCCAACAGCACTTCTGCTGACGGCGTGCCAAGGTTCGACCGTCAAAACGCCCCAGAAGCACTCAACTGAGCTCACAGCGCGCATCGAAGCACTGTCGCAAAAGACCAAAAAAGACCTTGTGGAGGTAGAAGGCGGCACCTTCATCATGGGTGATTTCGGCCCCATTGATCCGCGCGCGAAGATGCCTTACAGCGGTGAGCGCGACGACGACGTACTGCGTGAGGTAACACTGAGCAGCTACGCGATCGGTGCGAAGAAGATCACCTACGCCGACTTCGATGTCTACACTGATGCGACGGGCCAGCCTCGGACCGCGCAGTACCCGATGGATCTGGAGTACCGGAACCTACCGGACGATCTACCGGTCGGCGTGAGTTGGGAGGCCGCGCAGCAGTACTGTGGATGGGTCGGAAAGCTGATTGGGCGAAAGATGGAGCTTCCGACGGAGGCGCAGTGGGAGTACGCGGCACGTAACCGGGGCCAGTTCGTGATCTGGCCCACCGATGATGGCAGCGTGGACGATGGAAGGAATGTGGGGGACTTCGAGACAATCGGTCGCTACGCCTCTCAGCATGGCTACACGATCGGCCCAACCCCGCTGGGCCAGTACCCGCCCACCCCGCTGGGTCTGTACGACATGATCGATCATGGATTTGAATGGATCTTTGACTGGTATCAGGATCCCTACGACATTTCCGACACACAGGACCCTCGTGGACCTGCACATGGGGAGGAGAAGGTCCAGCGCAGTCACAGCAACCGCGGTGGAGATTCTCTATTCATCGTGTCGATGACGTTCACTCGTTTCAAAAACGAACCTGCCCCTGGCCCCGACCCCCTTCTCTCTGAGGAAGGGAGGCGACTGTTCAATCCCAACGGCTTTAACCGATTCCGCTGCGCAGCAGCCGATTCTCCCAGTTCAGAGAACAGCTGAAACGACGCAGCAACAGCCTTTCGCCGGAGGTCACCTTTGGAGCGCATCCGCCTGCAAACTACGATGTGCTTGCAGGCGAGCCACCACGACCAAGCAAAGCAACAAGCCGTTGTTCCTGATCCCGGGAACGAAGGTAGTCGCCATCAAAACTTGCGAAGCTAGGGGCGTCCATGCCGTCAAGCGCCAGGAGTGCATCGAGGTCCATCCGCTGCAACTGCGCCACCTCATACCCCTTTGGAAAGCTACCCAGCAGTCTCTTGCGATGGGCAAGGAACTGCTCAAGGTAGCTGCTTCGAAGTCCCTCTGAAGGTGCATCACCCTCGGTATTGATTGGATCAATGACCTTTCCTTTGAGATCACCGGACAACCAACGGCCGTAGTTCAGGAATCTAACCACATCCCCCTCCAGCTTGCCTGGCGGCTCATTGCTGAGATCTCCCTCGGCAGTCATATGCTGGAACGTGGCCAGCCACTCACTGACAAGACTGATGCCCTTGATGACACGAAGAACTGCCTTCTTGTGATCGGGAAGATAGTGCATCTGGGGATCGAGCAGTCCCTCGACGTTGGCTGGGTTCTCCATGTGCGTCATCCAATCGTGGCGAGTGATGGCGTACAGAATCATTCCACGAGTCATTGGTGTTGCGTATAGAAGCCATGCGTTCTTGCGATCTGCAGCTCCCACGGCAGAGTTGATTCTTCGAACTAGTTCAACGCGATTCTGCGCAACCTGAACCTTGCGGATCTGTTCTTTGACAGTCATCTTCGCGCGGTCGATGCTTTGGATGAGAAATCTCTCCACAGACCCTTCAGTGGAAGTCTCCAGGAATGCGATCTTGGAAAGATACTCCAGTGCATCCCCCGCAATGAACAACAACTTCCTAAACCCAGCATGTGCCAACTGGTAATACACCCACTTGGCGAACTCCAGCATCCCCTCCACCCCCACCACAAAATCCAGCGCCCCTCTGCAGCCAATCCCCAGGCACAACCGCGCACTGACCTTGATCCTGAAACGTCCCTTCGCGTAGTACACATACAGCTGCGCCTTGGCGCCCACGCCCGCAGAACCCGCCGTATCCAAACTCAGCTTCGCAAGCGTCACCGGTGTTCCCTGCTGGGGCGGCAGCCATTGCAATTCACCCGCAGGCGTCAAGCCCGCCTCAACACCCACAAACGCCTCGGCATTCACCCGCATGCCATTCAGGCTCTCCGGCGGCTTCTCGCCCACCGCGGCCATCACCACGCGTCTCGACGGCCGGCCGTCCTCGCCCGGCGGATCGCCCATGTCAGCCCGCGGCATGCCGCGCACGATATCGAAGCTGGGCACGAAGCTGTCATCACGATCGCGCGGCTGCGCCTCGACCTTGACAGTGCCGCGATCGATGCTCACGCCGGCAGCGCCCATCAAGGCCCGCTTCACGCCGGCAAAGCCGTGCAGTTCCAGCGACATCTGGAATACGATCGCGCCCAGGTCGATATCGCCGTAGCGCTGCATCCACCCGGTACGCGAGGGAATCGACCACGTATGCACGGCTTTTGCTTCAAACAGCGCCAGTTTGTAATGCGCACTCGCTTCAACCTTGGCGCTGGCCTTGCGGTGCAGGGGATCCCACTCCGCCTGGGCACTGGCCCCGGCACCCGCCACAAACCGCAGCCACTGCGCGGAGGTCTCCACCGAGTAGGTCTCCGACGCGCGCACCAGCTCGGAGAACTGGTTCCCACCCAGCTCGATAAGGTCGAACTGGATGTTCGGCGCCTTGACGCTCCGGCCAATCTGGGCCTTGATCGTCATCAGCGACTGCATGAATTTTCGTGAATCAAAGTTCTGGAAGGCCGGCCCCTTCTGCCGGGCCGCGCTGCCCACGGACATCCCGCTGTCGCCTGCCCGTGTCGACATGCCCACATCCACGTGGGTAGGCACGCCCATCACCCGGCGGCCTTTGAATTCATCGTATTTGAACCGTGGCAGGTAATTGCGGCGAAGGCCCACCTCCTGCTGTGGCTGGCCGTCGCTTTTGCGGCTGTAGCTTTCAAAGGTGATTACTTCGACCAGGTCGGTTTTTCGGGCGAAGTCCCCGTTGAGCATGGCCGCTGCACGGTCCTCGGCCATGCCGAGGTTCTTCTCGGCCTGGGCCACCGCCTCCAGGCTGCGGCCGGCCAGCGCCTCTTCCAATTGCCAGCGGGCGCGCGGCACGGCGGAGAGGCTGCCTTCAATGGATCGTGCGACCTCGCGGAACTCCTCCCATACTTCCGGTGTCAGCAGCAGGAGTTCTTCGTCGGCCACATTCAGCAGCGCCGGTGCACTGATCTTCCCGGCCAGCTCCAGCGTGGCGCCTTCGCCGGGGCCGCTCACCACCGCATGCATCTTCACCGGCACCACCGGCACCAGGCGCGGTTGCCCGACGACCCGTGGCTCGGACAGCGCGCTGCGCAGTTCGCTGCGGCTGCCCGGCAGGGTGAACACCAGCCGCAGATCCTGTTCGCAGAACAGGCGCGGGGTCATTCCCTGCCTATCCGTTACGCCACGGACCGGCCGCCCGTGCACGTCGAGGGCGACCACCTCAGTTCCATCGCGGTCGCGGCGGTAGCCCACAAAGCCGGCCTCCGGCACCGGTGTTGGCGGGCTCTGCCGCTGCAACTGCAGCTGGTGGAACGGTCGCAACCGCAGCCGCCGCACCTGCAATGCAGGCCGCAGCGAAGCTTCGGCCCGTGGATCTTCGCTCCAGGGGCCCAGCTGCGCGGGCTCATGGCAGTCCGGGTGCAGCAGCGGATCGGTCCACTCGCCGCTGGCGTCATCGCGGACCTGCAGCTGGTATCGATGTTCACTGTGCGGCAGGCGGGCGCCATGCCCGGCCCCGGCAGCTGCGTCCGGCACGTTGCGCCGCGGCCAGGGCAGCTTCAGGCCGGCCGGCCCGGCGCCGAGGTTCGGCCAGCCTCTGCGCCAGTCGGGAAGGACCGGTGGTGCCGGGGTCTGCACACGCTCCGGCAGCGTCACCAGATCGGTGTCGCCGAGCGTGTCGGTCGTGCCGGAGGCCACGACGGCGAAGCCATGCAATACATCGCGGATACGATAGGTGACGTCCGCGCAGGGCACCACGTTGCCATGACCATCATGGCGGAACAGCGTGAACTTTCCAGAACTCATGTACCAGATTCCTTTCTTCTGACCCTCTCAGCTGTTGCCTGCGTCGCGCAGGTAGCCTTCGTGCCGTTCGTCATCCACGAACAGGCCCACCTTCTCCGGGCCATCGGTGACGACCTCCTCGGTGAGTCCGTCGCCGTCGGTGTTTCCACTCAGCCAGCGGCCATCAGGCAGCTGCATCGAGTAGGCCGCCCCCACCAGCGGTGCACCGGCGTGATCGCGTACAAGGAAGCGGGCACGGCAGGGTGCGGTGCCCAGCGTGTGCAGCGGATAGGCCAGGGACGCCGGACCGATGAAGCTGTGTTGGCCCGCGTGCACCGTCAGGGTTCCCGGGCAGTTGAACTGGATGTTGCCGCCTTCGATCGTCAGGCTGGCACCGCCTTCAATCTGTATGACCAACGCACGTCCCGCAGCCAGTTCGACCGCCGCATGCGCACTGGCCAGGCGCTGTGATTGCCGCGACTGCAGCTTCACCGCGTCGCCCTGCGCTTGGATGTCGACCGGCTGTTGCCCGGCAGCGATGGTCATGCCGGACGCACTGCCAGAAGCAGAGGCCGAAGCCAACACGCCGACAGACTGCGACGCATGAAGCCGCGCGCGGCCTTTCACCACGGCCTGCCCGGCAGCGCCTGCTCCCAGGAGCAGGCTTTGCCCGGCCTGCCAGAACAGACCCTGCCCCGCCACCAGCGCCTTGCGTGGCGCCACCATGCCCAGCAGGGGTGCCGTGCAATGCGGGACACCACCGGCTGCAGCTGCGTCACCGGCAGCAACATGCGCCCGGCCGAAGTCATCGGCCGCAACCACGCCCATTGCCGCATCGCGCAGGGGCGTCAACGCAGTCGACGCATGTAGCCCGGCAGTACCGTGCAGGCGAGCGCTTTGGCCGAACGCAGCGGCCAGCGTCCCACACTGGGCCAGCAACGCGCCGGCCTGCACCGCCGTACCTGCGGGCTGGGCAGCCCCTGCCGGATACGCACCAAGCCACAGGCCGCGCTCGCTGCGCACCACGCCCGCCGCGTCGCTGCGCAGCTCGAAACCCTGCCCACGCAGGCTGCCACGATAATTGCCGCGTTGATGGATGACGTGGCCCAGGTTCAACTGGGTGCTGGCCTGTGTTGTGGCCAATTGCAGGCGGAGCTGGTGGTCGGTGTCGTCGAACTGGAGCGTAGTGCCGCCTTCACCACCCCACTCGCGGGAGCTGATACCCCACAGCGCACCAGGATGGCGATGCGCCTGCTCGCCAGCACCCGCTGCGTGCCAGGCCGGCGCGTTGCCACCGGCAAGGTTGCCGGTGCCGCCGACGCGCGTATCGCAGGCCTGCGCGTGCAGCGATGGATCGTTCTCACCGCGTCCGTTGTACAGGGCACCCAGTACGATCGGGCGTTGCACATCCCCTTCCAGAAAGCCCACCAGCACTTCCTGGCCCACGCGCGGCAGGAACTGGCTGCCCACCCCCGGGCCCGCAAACCGCTGCGCCACGCGCAACCATGCGCTGTGCGCTGGCCTGCCGGTCGCATCCATCAGTGGAAAGCGCACGCGGATCCGCCCGAGCGCGTCAGCGTGCACCTGATCGCCTTCGGCTACCCCGGTGCGATCGTCAGGACCGATCACGATGGCCGTCTGCCGGCCCACCACCTGGGCTTCGCCCTCCTGCTCCGGTGCGCGCGGCCGCCACGGGCGCTGGCGGTCAACGGCATGGAATGCAGCCGCATAGCCCAGCTGCTGGGCTATGCGCTGCAGCGCGTCGGGCAGGACCCCATCCCGCTGCAGGGCGTGCTCCGGACGATGCTGGTTCAGCCGCGCGGGCAGGGTGTTGACCCCGGCATGCTCCACCGAGGTGAGCAGCAGCTCGGGCACCTGCTGCGGCGACCATTGGCTGATGCTGGACCACGTGCCGGCGCCTAGGCAACGCACCGTGGCAATGCCCTGCCATCCCTGCCGCTCCGCTTCATGGCGTTGAGCCAGAAGCGCGGCACGCCGCTCGGCCTCGGCATGCGACTCAAAGGCCTGGGCACCGCACGCCAGATACTGCTCGACAGGCGAATGACCGCCGCCGTCCATCGGCAACTGGACGGCCAAGGTACGGTCCTGCCGAAAGTCATCGCTGACCATGCTCAACCGGCGCGGGCCAAGCCGCGCATGCCGGGCCAGCTGTACTACGCTGTCTTCCTGCTCGGCCGCGTGGCCGCGGTGGAAGCGCAGGGCACCGTCGCGTGCCGACAGCGGATCCTGTGGCAAGGCCACGCTGTCGAAGAACAGGACGATGCGATGCAGCGCGGGCGCCTCCGCATCCGCCTCGACACGCCAGCCGATGCCTTCCTCGGCCAACAGGCAGGCCACGAAATCCATATCCGACTGGCGGTACTGAGCGCAGTAGTGACGCGGCGGGAGGGCGTCCAGGCGGGCCCGTGCATCATCGCTCCAGTGCCAGCAGGCACGTGCCTGATGCTCGGCGAACACGGCATCCACGATCTGCCTGACGGCTGCGTCACGGAAGACGCGGCTGTTGCGCTGCTGGCCCAGCCACCAGGTCCATGCCGCCAGGCGTATACGGTAGCGGGTGAATTCCCGATCACCGTCCAGCCGACGTACCTCGCGCACCAGCCCTGCCCGTGGAATGTCGCGCCTCTGCGCATCACGCGTGTGCAGCGTTGCAGGCCGGCCCAGCCAGTGTTCTCAGGCAGCATCCGCGCGCGCCGCAAGTACATCGATGTGGTAATCCAGACCTTCCGACAGTACTTCGCGTCCGTGCCAGCGCTCCACCAGCAGAGACCCTGCGCCGGGCAGTTCAAACCGGTGCAGCAGCGCTGCATCCTCATGCGCATGCAACGTGTGCATATGACCTACACCCCGTGCACCACCCTGGCGCACTTCTGTGCGCAGGACCCTAGCAACGGGATGAGCGGGGTGAAATCAGAATGCTATGAATGTGGCCTGGAACGGCCCGACGGCGACGCTGCGTCACCGATTCCGGGGTGAATCCTTCCGTTGAATCCTGATCCGCACTCGACAAATCATGCAGATCGCGACAGGTATCCGGGCGATACATCGCCGACATTCACGGCCCGCAGCGATCGGGTTCCGGTAGAGGCCAACCTTGGTTGGCGATGTTGACCTCCCGCGTGCCAACCAAGGTTGGCACCTACCAGAAGCGGGAATCACCGCATGCCGCCCCAGTGCGCATCACCGGGTCATCGAATACGGCGCCTGCGCGCCCTGCCCCGGCCAGTCCTTGTTCGGCTCGGCCTGCATGCTGAAGCGCAGTTCGCCACCGGCCAGGATCTCGTCGTGGCGCAGGAATGTGCGCTGCAATGGCGTGCCGTTGAGGCTCACGCTGCCCACGTAGGTGTGCTTGTCGTCCAGCCCGTCGGCCACGATGGTGAAGGTCTTGCCGTTCGGCAGACGCATCGCGGTCCTGGGCAGGAACGGACGGCCCAGGATGTACTCGCCCGAACCCGGCGCCACCGGATAGAAGCCCAGCGCGGTGAACACGTACCACGCCGACATCTGGCCGACGTCATCGTTACCGGCCAACCCGTCGGGGCGATCGGCGTACTGGGTGTCCATGATCTGCTTCAGGCGCGCCTGCGTGCGCCACGGCTGGCCGGCATACGCATACAGGTAGGCCACGTGATGGCTGGGTTCGTTGCCGTGCGCGTACCAGCCGATCAAGCCGGTGATGTCTTCCATGTGCTCGAAGATGGACGGATCGACCTTGGCATTGAAAACCTCATCCAGCCGCGCAAGCAGTTTGTCGCTGCCCCCGTGTGCAGCGGCCAGGCCGGCCACGTCCTGCGGCACATACCAGGAATACTGCCAGGCATTGCCTTCGGTGTAATCGGTGCCGTAGCCGCTGGCACTGGGGTCGAACGGCGTGCGGAAGCTGCCATCGCGCTTGCGTGCGCGCATGAAGCCGGTGTCCTTGTCGAAGGCGTTGCGCCAGTTGCCGGCGCGCTTGTCGAAGGTGGCCGCAACATCGGCCTTGCCCATGGCCTGCGCCATGCGCGCGATGGTCCAGTCGTCGAAGGCGTACTCCAGTGTCTTGCTGGCTGCTTCGCCTTCCTCGTCGATCGGCACATAGCCCAGCTCGCGATACTGCGCGATGCCGTCATAGGGACCGTAGTTCGCGGTCTCGACCATCGCCTTCAGCGCCTTGTCTGCGTCGAAGCCGCGGATACCCTTCACGTACGCATCGGCGATCACCGGCACCGCGTGGTAGCCGATCATGCACCAGTCTTCCAGGCCGTGGAACGACCACACCGGCAGCATGCCGTACGGGCTGTGCTCGTGATGGGCGAGCATGGAATTGACGAAGTCGCTGTTGCGCTTCTCCGGCTGCACCAGGGTCAGCAACGGATGCAGCGCACGGTAGGTATCCCACAGCGAGAACGTGGAGTAATTCGTGTAGCCCTCTGCCTTGTGCACGGCGTTGTCCGAGCCGCGGTACTGGCCGTCGGCATCCATGAACAGCGTCGGCCCCAGCATCGTGTGGTACAGCGCGGTGTAGGCACTGCGGCGTGCATGTTCCGACGCCTCAATATCGAGCACCGACAACGCCTGCGTCCATTCCTGCTTGGCCTGCGCACGCACGCGGTCGAAATCGAAGTCCGCCACTTCGGCGTCGAGGTTGGCGATGGCGCCGGCCTCGCTGACCGGCGAAATGGCCACCTTCACCACCAGTGGCGCGTCCAGCTTGCCGAAGGCGAACGTGCCGACCAGCTGACGACCCTCGATCTGCGCACGCTGCGCCGGGTTCTTCTCGCCCGGCGGCGGAAAGCCCTTGTAGACGATGTCCTGCTCGGTGTTGTGCAGTTCATGCCCGGCCAGCGGGCGCGAGAAACGCATCGCGAAGTACAGCTGGCGGCCCGGCGCCCAGCCGCGGGTTTCGCGGAAGCCGGTCACCGTGCCATCGGCGCGCACCCGCACCCGCGACCACAGCACCTTGCCCGGGTAGTCGTACATGCTGGTGCGCATGTCCAGCAGCACCTTGGCCTCGGTGCCCTTCGGGAACGCATAGCGGTGCACGCCCACGCGCGCACTGGTGGTCAGTTCGGCGCGCACCTTGTAATCATCCAGGGTGACCGCGTAATAGCCCGGCTCGGCCTTCTCATCGTCGTGGCGGAAGCGCGAGGCATAGCCGCTGCGGGGCTTTTCCGGATCGCCGCGCTCCAGCCCCGGTGTGCCGGTGAACGGCATCAGCAGGATGTCGCCCAGATCGGAATGACCGGTACCGGAAAAATGCGTGTGCGAGAAACCCACGATGCTGCTGTCGTCGTAGCGGTAGCCGGCCGCCCAGCCATAGGCCTTCTCGCGCGGCTGGATGCGCGTGTCCGGGCTGAGCTGGACCATGCCGAACGGCACCGTGGCACCGGGATAGGTGTGGCCTTCGCCGCCGGTACCGATGAACGGGTCGACCGCCGCGTAGGCGCGCTCGGCAGCGGATTCCGGCGTGGCGGCCAGGGCGGCACCGGAAGCCAGCATGGCAGTGGCGGCGACGGCGATCAGGAAACGACGGTCCAGCGTGGGCATCGGCATTTGGATCGATTCAGGCGATGGCCGATGCTAGCACCGGCATTCAGGCATCGCATGTTGCGCTGCGGCTGAATGAATCCAAAGGCGACAGAAGTTGTCTGATTTCCTATGCAACTAATTGCATGGTTCGGGTCGCTGACGCTCACCAGACTGGTGCCAAGCCCAAAAGCGGCGCGAGAAGGTGTCCTGCGACATTCACGGTCGCAACGTGACCCTTATCACGCTTTTCGCACGCAGGGCAGGAAAGCGCACCGGAATCACTTTGTCTTCACGCAATCACAGCGTTTCATTCACACCGACGAAGTGAATGCGGTTCCTTTCCTGAAGTTCGATACCCCCAGGAGTTCCGTCATGAAGATTGCAGTTCGTCGTTCCCCCATCCAGCTTGCACCGTGCCTGCTGGCCACCGCGCTGTCACTCTGCACGGCAGTGCCCGCTTCCGCCGCACGCAACCTTGGCGGCGGTGCCAGCCATACGGTCGTCGCTGGCGATGCGAAGGAAGATTGGAATGTCTCGGGTGCGTCTACCCTCAACCTGGCTGCGGGTGCGACCGCCGGGATCGTCAGTATCGGTGCACAAAGTACGCTCAATGCTACCGATGCCCAGTTCTCAGGCAGCACGCTCGGCGAACTGATCAACATCTCCAATTCCACTGCCAGCTTTCTTCGCAGTAGCATCCGTAATGACACCCAATGGGGCCTCTCACTGGGTGCGGATCTGGGTAGCCCAAACGCACCCCACTCGATAGTAACGCTGGATGCCTCAGCCGTAGAGGGACTGGAGGCCGCCGTGCTGGTCAATGGCAACGGTCAGCTGACCGTCTCTGGTTCCACGCTGATCGGCAAGACCGACACCAGCCTGCCCAACGATCCGAATAACGGTGTCGGCCTGTGGGTAGAGGCAGGCGGCGCGGCGATCCAGAGCAACTCTTCCGTCCGTGGCGATCTGCACGGTGCTTACCTAGTTTCCACCCATATGCCCGGGTTCACCACGCAACCGTCAACGCTGGTCGTGAATGGTTCACGCCTGGAAGGCACGACGGGCAGCGCGATCTACGTGGGGCCCAGCTTCAGCAATGACACTGATGTGGACATCACGCTGCGTAACGGCGCCGAGCTGATCGCTGGCAACGGCGTACTGATCGACATCCAGCCCAACACCAGCACCCCGGCACTGAAGGTCCGCGCCGACGTGGATGCCAGCAACAGCCAATTGCGCGGCGACATCCGTGCCGGTGCCGGTGCCACCGGTTCGCTGGCACTGCGCGACAACGCATCGCTGGTCGGCGGCATGACCGGGGCAATCGACGTCGCGCTCAGCCAGGGCGGCCAATGGCAGCTCAACAAGAACAGCGATGTGGCCAACCTGGCCGTCGAAAACGGTGGCGTGGTCTCCCTCGGCGACGGCTCCGCCTTCCACACCCTCAACGTGGCCGGCAACTTCACCGGCAACGGCGGCACCCTGGCCTTCAACACCGTGCTGGCCGGCGACGATGCGGCCACCGACAAGCTGATCATCGGCGGCGACACCAGCGGTACAGCCAACGTGCGCGTCAACAACGTGGGCGGTGCCGGTGCGCAGACCAACCAGGGCATCAAGTTGATCCAGGTCGGCGGCGCGTCCAATGGCCAGTTCAACCTGACCGGCCGTGCCGTGGGTGGCCAGTACGAGTACTTCCTGCACAAGGGCACGGGTGCCGATGGCAACTGGTACCTGCGTTCGCAGCTGCCGACCCAGCCGGACCCGTGCGATGTGGACCCGACCCTGCCCGAGTGCAACCCGGACATTCCGGACCCGGTGCTGCGCCCGGAACCGGGTGCCTACCTGGCCAACCTTCAGGCCGCGCAGAACATGTTCCGCCTCGGCTACCACGATCGTCATGCCGGCCAGAACAGCGGCCGTGCCTGGGCACGCGTGGATGGTTCGCGCAATGGCTTCGATGCCATCAGCCGCCAGCTCGACATCCACGGCAACAGCCAGGCGCTGACCGTTGGCGCCGATCTGTGGCGTCACGAATCGGGCAGCAGTGCGGGCGTGATGCTGTCCAGTGGTAATGCCAGCAGCACCTCCACCAATGAACTGAGCGGCTACTACGCCCGCGGCAAGGTGAAGGGCGAGGCTCTGGGCATCTACGGCACCTGGCGTGGCGGCAACGGCGCCGACCCGTATGCGGGCTTCTATGTGGATGGTTCGCTGCAGCGTGCGCAGTTCCGCAACCGCGTGGAAGGCATTGGCCTGGCTGCCGAGCGCTACGACAGCCGGGCATGGCAGGGTGCGGTGGAAACCGGCTACGCGTTCCGCGTGGGCGGCGCCAGCAATGGCGGCATTTATCTGGAGCCGCAGCTGCAGGTGGGCTACAGCCGCTGGGACAGCAACCGCCACACCGAAGCCAACGGCACGGTAGTGGGCGCCGAGAACGCCAACGGCATGTTCGGCCGTGCGGGCCTGCGCCTGTCCGGCGTGACCCGCTGGGGCAACGGTGCCGCCGAGGTGCAGCCGTACCTTGCTGCCAACTGGCTGCATACCCGTGCCGAATCGCAGATCCGCATGGATGACGAGCGGGTGGATGCACGCATCCCGCGCAGCCGTGGCGAGTTCAGCGGCGGTGCCTCGGTGAAGTTCAGCAACGGCATCGGCGCCTGGGGCGGCCTGTCGCTGCAGCGAGCCAGTGGCTACCACCAGACCAGTGCGCAGGTGGGTGTCAGTTACAGCTGGTGACAAGACGTCTTCGGCCCGCCGCCAGTTCGATCGAGGGCTGATAACGGGGCGAGAGGTGTGGCCGTTGAACAGGCGTTCTCGGCCATTGCATGGAAGGCGCGACAGGGAGAGTCGCGCCTGACAGGTTTTTGTAGGAACCTGATGTGGTGAATGATGTGATCTTTCGATCCTGCCGGTTTGGCAGAGACAATCAATGGGCGTTCGCACCGTGACGTGTGCAGGATGGCGCCGCAGCGGGCATACCGCTGCCGGGATTGGAACCCCCGAAAAACAAAGAAGAGATTGCTCGACGTGATTACGGCGGGCGCTGCGTGTGGCCGTCAGGCCCTCCGGCTTTCTCTTTTTTGTCCGGGAGTTCCAAGCACGCATCGCCCGCCACCCTCGCGGTGGCCATCACACCCAGGGAGTTCCCGCATGATCCACGAACGTCCGCTCAGCCCGGCCATGGAGTCGCTGCTCCATCGCATCGAACAGGCCTTCAACAGCGCCGAGGGCATGGCCATCCTCATCGGCGAGCAGTATGGCCCGGAGCCGAAACCGCCCGCGCCGATGGGCTACAACCCGAAGCAGATCGCCACCGCGATGATCATGCTGAGCCAGCACGGGCGCTGCCTGCTGCAGGCGCTGCGTGAGGAAGCGGAGAAGGTGACGCTTCACTGACCCCGACGGGGGTGAGCCGGCACTTGCCCGACGCTCTGGGCCGCCCTACCCTGCGCCCAGACCAGGGAGACCCCGCATGGCCCGCCGCGCTGCACGATGGATCGCGATTGCAGGAATGATCGCCGCCGCCTCTGCCGTCCATGCCGATCCGCCCCCACCGCCACCCGCCGTTGCCCGCACTGCGCAGGACGACTACACCATCCTGCGCCTGCTGGTCACCGACGATCAGGGCCGCCTGTTGCTGGAACACAACCGCAGCGGCTGGATGACGCCCGCTGTGCGCGCCAACCGCAAGCAGAGCGTGCAGGAAGCATTGCGGCAGCTTGCAACGGAGCTTGGCCTGCAGGTGTCACCGTTCACGCTGGCGGCCCTCTACAGCTATCGTTTCAGCGAGGACCCACCCGACCCGACGCACGACGCGGTGTCGTTCCGCCAGCACTATCGCGCCACGCTGCGCAGTGGGCAGCCACCGGCCACGACGGCGGACAAACAGTACCGCTGGGTGAGCCGCGACGAAGCCGCGCATCTGATCGGAATGCAGGCGTTGCGCATGGAAACCCTGCAGGTGCTCGACCACCCCGAAACGCTGTGGGGTGGCGCTTTCGAGTTGTCGTTCAAGGGCGATGAGGCCACCGGCACCGAGCTGATCGAGCCGTTCTACCCGTTGCGCTAGCCTCGCGCGTAGCCGCGCTTAATCCGGCAGTGCCGCCTGCAGGGTTGCCAGGTCGGCACTGTCCAACGGCCGCACCACCCGTGCCACCTCGTGGCCGTCATGCAGCAGCACGGCGGTCGGCCACAGCTTCACCTTGAACGCACGGCCCAGCGGCTTGCCCTTGCCATCCTCGATTTTCCAATGCACCAGATCGTTGGCATCCACGAAGGCCTGCAGCGCCGCCTGTGCGGCTTGGCAGTGGCCGCACCACGGTGCGCCGAACTCCAGCAGTTGCCAGCCCGGCTGTGCTTCCACATCCGCATGGGCCGGCTCTACCGAGAGGTGATCACGCATGAACGGCATGTGCGTTACGCCGCCAGCGCCTTCTGGATATCGGCCAACGGTGCGTTGGTCAGATCCTTGGCGATATCACCCAGCAGGCGCGACTGAACTTCCTTGTGCAGCAGCGGCCGGATGCGGCCCAGCGTGGTCGGGTCGGCGACCAGCACCAGGTGCGCGTAGCGGTTGTTGAGGGCATCGTCGTTGAGCTGCTCGGCCACCTGCTTGGCGAAGGTGGCTTCATTGAGCTGCGAGATCGACATGTCCTTGGGCACCGCGCCGGCCGGCCCCTGCCCCGAGATGCCTTGTTCGCTGATGTCCTGCAGGCGCAGCTCACCTTCCTGCTTCAAGCTGAGCTGATGCTCGCTGCCAACGTTGGTGAACACCCGGGCAGAGCCGCCATCGGCGACGATGATGAGGGTGCCCTCGGGAATGCGACGGGTCATGCGATGTTCCTTGTGGATTGCGTTCACCTGCACCGTAGCCAGCCGTGCGTGAGCGGCGCGGCCACAGTTCGTTCAACGCATGTCATCGCCGACGCGCTGCAGATGAACAGGCGCGATGGAACACAGCGTGCAGCTCAGCCTGCTTCGCTGCATGCTCACGCCGATGCCGTTATGATGAACGGATGATCGACACGACCCACTACGTGACGGGCGCACCTGTTACGTGGGAAGCACTGCCGACCGGCGCTTCGCTTGCCACGCATGTTCCCGCCCAGCATTTCCATCGCCTCGCGCTGGACCCTGGCGGCTGACGCCCGCAGGCCCTTCTGCCTGCACTCCCCACGCTGATGTGACACCCGGCCGCTGACAGCGCTGCCGCGGTGATCCCGTTTCCGTGTTTCCGCCCCTGCGGCGGTGCCGTGCCGTGCGCGTGGCATCGCGCCCGCGCCTGTTACCGGAACACACCCCATCGCTCATTCCCCCACCTGACAGGGAGCCTCCATGCAGGACACCCCCGATTCACATGCTCATTTCGGCTGGTTCAAACGCCGCCGCCACCTGAAGGTCGATGAGATCACCGTTGTCGACAAGCCCATGCTCAAGCGCGCCGTCGGCGCCGCTGCACTGGGCAATGCCATGGAGTGGTTCGATTTCGGTGTGTACGGCTATCTGGCCGTCACCATCGGCCAGGTGTTCTTCCCCTCCAGCAATCCCACCGCACAGGTGATCGCGGCCTTCGCCACCTTCACCGTGGCATTCCTGGTGCGGCCGCTGGGCGGCCTGGTGTTCGGCCCGTTGGGCGATCGTTACGGCCGCCAGAAAGTGCTGGCGTTCACCATGATCCTGATGGCGCTGGGTACCTTTGCCATCGGCCTGATTCCCTCCTACGAGCGCATCGGCATCTGGGCGCCGGTGCTGTTGCTGCTGGCGCGCGTGGTGCAGGGCTTTTCCACCGGCGGTGAATATGGCGGTGCAGCCACCTTCATCGCCGAGTACTCCACCGACCGCAACCGTGGCCTGATGGGCAGCTGGCTGGAGTTCGGCACGCTGGGCGGCTACATCGCCGGCGCCGGCACCGTCACCGCACTGCACATGCTGTTGAGCAGCGAGCAGATGCTGGACTGGGGCTGGCGCATTCCGTTCCTGGTGGCCGGCCCGCTGGGCCTGCTCGGCCTGTATATGCGCATGAAGCTGGAGGAAACCCCTGCGTTCCGCGCCTTCGCCGAGGAAGCGGAGAAGCGCGAACATGACCGGCCCGGGCTGGGCGCGTTGTTCCAGGTGCACGGCCGCCAGCTGCTGGTGTGCATGGGCCTGGTGCTGGTGTTCAACGTCACCGACTACATGCTGCTGACCTACATGCCCAGCTACCTCAGCGTCACCATGGGCTATGCCGAGAGCAAGGGCCTGCTGCTGATCATCATCGTGATGCTGGTGATGATGCCGCTGAACATCGTCGGCGGATTGTTCAGTGACAAGCTGGGCCGCCGCCCGATGATCATCGGTGCGTGCATCGCGCTGCTGGTGCTGGCGGTGCCGTGCCTGCTGCTGGTTGGCAGCGGCAACGACTGGATGATCTTCCTGGGCCTGATGCTGCTGGGCCTGGCGCTGGTGTGCTTCACCAGTTCGATGCCGTCCACGCTGCCGGCGCTGTTCTATACCCCCGTGCGCTACAGCGCGCTGTCGATCGCCTTCAACGTGTCGGTGTCGCTGTTCGGTGGCACCACGCCGCTGGTGACCGCGTGGCTGGTGGAGCGTACCGGCGATCCGCTGGTGCCGGCCTACTACCTGATGGGCGCGGCGGTGATCGGCCTGGTGACCATGCTGTTCGTGAAGGAAACCGCCGGCCTGCCGCTGCGCGGTTCACCGCCGGCCGTGGGCAGCGACAAGGAAGCGGCCGCGCTGTTGAAGAGCGACGCGCCGGTGACCGTGGACCCGAGCTTGCCGCCGTTGCCCGACGTTGCGGAGCCCGAGCAGGGGAAGCCGGCCTGAGGCCCAGCGCGAAACGCGATCCACGAATAACGTGGATCTACGGTGTGGCGTTCAATTCCATCGCGCGCATCACGATGGGCTTGGCCCAGTCCGGGGTGTGCAGCAGTTCGGCCACCGACACCGGGTATTGCAGCTGGCCCTGCGCCATTGCCAGCACCGGCAGCGGTTCGACACAGCCCTCGGCATCGGCCGGGGCGCTGTTGTCGTAGACATGCAGTTCGGCCAGGTGCGGCAGCAGGTCCAGCAGGTTCTCGCGCGCGGAATCAAAACGCGCGCGGATCTTCTCGACCGGAATGTCGTGACCACCAGCAGCCACCCGCGCGGCCACGCGGGCGATGTGCAGCTCGACGTTGGCCAGGCCACAGAACCAGATCGCGACGTGGTGCCGTTCGCAGGCCTCGCGCAGCAGGCGCGGAATGGTGTTGCCGCCCAGCGTGGTCTCGAAAGCGAAGTCGGTGCCGTCGGCCATCGCCTGGCGCAGGCGACGGGTGCCTTCCTGCCAGGCTTCGGCGTTGGCCTCGGGCAACGGCCAGCCAGCTTCCACCAGGCGCCGGGTGAACGAATCCGGGTTGAACCAGCTCAGCCCTTCGGCCTCCAGCCAGGTGCCCAGCAGCGAACTCTTGCCGGCGCCATTGACGCCGGCCAGCACCAGGATCCGCCCCATCGGTCAGAGCGGACGGCCGAGGGTGACCTTGCGGCCGCGACGGATCGGCTGGCCCAGCACCTTGCCCAGCCCCTCGCCGCGCTGCAGGCCGGCCAGGGTCTGGTCGAACTCGCTGCGCAGGCGCATCAGCTGTTCGCTGCGTTCACCGGCATCACCGCCGGCCGCCTTGGCCAGCAGTTCCTGGTAGGTACGGATGTCCACGATCACCGCTTCGGGGTGGTTGTGGTTGGTGATGACCAGCGCCTGCTTCTCGCGCACGGTGCGCATCAGGCTCGGCCAACCGCGGGTCTTCACCGACGAGGCCGGTGCCTTTTCAAGGCCGGGCAGATCCAGCGGCAGGGTCATGGCACAGCTCCGGGTAGAGGTGGACTATGGCCACTATACCCAATTTGGCCAAATTGGGGATAAACCGGGTTTCACCGGGCCGGCCCGGGCTGCGGCGCATCGGTCTGCAGCAGGCTGTCGCGCTCGCGCAGCGGGAACCGGATCCAGGCATCCAGCCCCTGTGGGCTGAAGCGCAGCTCGCCAGTCCCGGCCAGTTCATACGGCACGCGCTGCTCGATCAGGGTACGGCCCAGGCCGCGCTGCCGGGGCAGCGCCCAGCCCTCTACTTCGGCATGGCGCTCGCACCAGTGCAGGCCCAGCCAGGGGTGTTCATCCTGTACCTGAAGATGCCAGGACACCTCGACGCGGCCGCTGTCATGGCTCAGCGCACCATGCCGGAGTGCATTGGTGGCCAGCTCATGGATGGCCAGCGACAGCACTTCGGCCGCCTTGGGCGGCAGCAGCACATCCTCGCCCTGCAGGCAGTAGGCGGCCATCGACGGCGTCTCCGCCGCGATTTCCTCGTTGAGCATGCCGCGCAGGCAGACCCCGGCGTTGGCGCCGCGGGTCAGCAGGCTCTGGGTACGCGCCAGCGACATCAGGCGCCCGCACAGGCGCTCGGCATATTCATCCACGCTGCCGACCGACGCGCGGGTGCGCCAGGCAAGGGCGTGGATGGTCGACATGATGTTGCGCACCCGGTGTTGCAGTTCGGCCAGCAGCACCGACTGGCGCTCGGTGGCGCGCTTGAGGTCGTCGATGTCCACGGCAATGGCGAACACGCCGCTGACCTCGCCATCGGCATCGCGCAACGGCGCAGCGGCAACCCGCGTCCAGCGCGCGCGCCCATCGTCATGCAGGTACTGGAACTCCAGCCCCGGCACCACGGTTTCACCGCGCATCGCCCTGGCAATGGCGAAATCATTGGGCCCGATCGCGCTGCCGTCGGCGTGCCAGCCCCGCCAGCGGTGCTGGTTGTCTGCATCGGCCGAGGGCACCTTGCCGGTAGGCAGATAGGCGCGCATCTGGTCGTTGGACAACAGCATGCGACCGTCCAGATCGACAATGCACAACCCCACCGGCAACATCCTGAAGGCCAGCTCGAGGCGACGCTCGCTCTCGCGCCGACGCAGTTCTTCGCGCTCGCGTGCGGCCTGTGCCAGATGCGCGGCGGTGGTCTCGAACATGGTCACCAGCACGCCGTTGATGCGCCCTTGCTCGCCGCGGATCGGGCTGTAGGTGATGGTGAACCAGACATCCTCCAGGCGGCCGTGCCTGGCCAACGGATACAGCTTGTCCTCGAAGGTGAGGGTTTCGCCCTGCCAGACCCGGGTATAGAGCGGCCCATTGATGTGCCAGACCTCGGGCCAGCACTCGCGGGTCGGCTGGCCGAGCCCGGCCGGATGCCTGTCGGCGAGGATCTCGGCATAGCCGTCGTTGTAGAGCTGCACCAGCTGCTCGCCCCACAGCACGATCATCGGGAAGCCGTGGGCCAGCATCAGGTCCACCGTGGCGCGCAGGTGCGGCGGCCAGCGGTCCATCCCGCCAAGGGGCGTGGACGCCCAGTCATGGCGGGCAATGCGCGCAGCCATCCCATCGAGTCGGGCGTGCAGTCGCAGCGCCGGCGGCATGCCGGCCTGCCGGTCGGCGGTGTGGAAACCTTCGATACGGCGCCCCATACAGCCCGGTCAGGCGATGCCCGCAGACGCCTGCGGTGCAGCGACAAGCCCGGCCAGCTGCTGGACCAGGGCTTCGATGTGATAGGGCTTGGTGCAGCGCGGGGCCGTGGCGAAACGGCTCGGCAGGTTGTCGTCGTAACCGGAGGTGAGCAGGAACGGCGTCCCTGCCTCCGCCAGGCGATCGGCCAATGGATAGACCTGTTCGCCGCCGAGATTGATGTCGAGCAATGCGACGTCGATCGGATGGGTGTCGACCAGCTGCCCCAATGCCTGCAGGTCACCGGCAGGGCCGATCACCTGTGCGCCCTTCAGTTCCAGGTAGTCGACCAGGAACATCGCGATGGCGAATTCATCTTCCGCCACCAGCACGCGCAGCCCTTTCAGGCCCTCTGGTTTGTTACCGGCTTCCAGCACGCCCTGCACTCCTCGATGCACGCGACCCGCCTGCGGTCGCAACGAGGGCAGGATGCGCGATCCGGCCTACAAGAGCACGTGACGATCGATGAAGAGCGGAGACTGCCGGCCTCTATCTCAGAACGCGCGCTCCCACTTCAGGCTGAGCAGGCTGCGGTCGTGGCTGTACAGCCAGCCGACATTGCTGTCGATGCGCGCGTAACGCAGGCTCAGGCTGGGCACCAGCCCGGCGACCGCCAGCCGTTCGCTGCGCACAATGGCGATGAGGTTCTGTTCGCTGTCCTCGCGCCGCGCCTCCAGCAACGGGCTCCAGGCATCGTAGTCACGCTCGCGCAATGAAACGAACACGGTGGCGGTGGTACCCGGCCACTGGCGCGCGGCCCCCAGGCGCAGGCCTCGCTGGCGGTACCCGTTGGCCGGATTGGCGGCACGGCTGTCACTCAGGTCCAGTCCGGCAAAGAGGGTCCAGCGCGGGTTGAGCGCACGGAACCAGGTGGCATACACCGCAGCCAACTCACCGTCGTAATTGCTGGCCAGGCCACGCTGGCGATAGCGCTGGCGCTTCCAGTCAGCCTCCAGCTTGAGCAGGCTGCGCGCGTCCAGCGCATATTGCCATTCGCCGTGCAGCCCGCTGCCGCCCTGCAGAGCTCGATTGCCCAGGCCCTGGTAGTCATAGCTCGGCGCGATCTGCAGGGTATGCCGGGCGCTGCGCCAGCTGTAGCCGGCCTGCACACTCGCATTGAGCTCGTTGTAGGCGCTGTGCCCGCGCCATGCCTGGCCGAACGCAAGCCCGCGCACATAGACGCCATGATGACCGGCCAGCGCCCAGCGACGTTCCAGGTTGCCGTCGTAGTCCAGGCCCATCGCGCGTTGGGCATCGGGAAGATTGCGCTGGATGATGCAGGTCTCGCCCATGCCGAACAGGCAGGTGCGGCTGGCCGAGCTTCGGTTGATGTTGTCGCTCCATGCCGGGCCGGCGGCCAGCGCTCCTTTCCAGCGCTGGCGCGCCTGCAGCGCAGCCAGGTAGGCGTCCACCCGTCCGCGCACACCTGCGGTGGCGGGGTCGTCGGCATTGATGCCACCAGCGATGGCCGTGAACAACGCCACGGCATCGCGGTCGCGCTGATCTTCGGCATAGACCCGCGCCAGTTCGAGGCGGGCCGGCAGGAAATCCGGTTGTGCCTGCAGCAGCGCCTCGTATTCGTTGGCCGCGCGGCGGTGGTTGCCGGCTACCCGCGCCAGGCCGCCCTGCGCGTAGTGGCGCAGCAACGGGTCGTGGCCGGGCAGTTCGATGTATTCATCCAGGAAGCGTTGCGCGGCGCCCCATTGCTGATGCTGCAGCGACAGGTACAGCGCCTGGCCCAGATCGTCGACGGTGCGCTCCACGCGCAGGGTCTGGCCGTCGATGGTGATGGTCGGCCGCTCCGACTCGGCCTGCCGCAGGCGCTGCTGGTCCTGCTGCTGGTGGCGCAGTTCGCTGCCCTGCTCAAGCACGCGACGAAGGTCATCCTGCTGGGCGCGCACATCGGCAGCGGCCAGCAACAGGATCACAAGGAAGATGGGATGGCGCATGGTCGATCCGTGGTGGTGCATGCAGCGGGCCGAAGCAGGGACTGGCGGATCGCGGCTTGTCCCTGCCCTGCCCCGTCAGGGGCGTGGCAATCAGTTCTTGCTGCCGCCGAAGGCGGTGTCGTACTGGCTGTTGCCGGCGAAGGTGGCGATGCCGGCCAGGGTGGCGGCGTTGGCGCCGAAGAACTGGCCCTGGGTGGTGCCGTTGACGCTGCCATTGACGTTGGCCGAACCGGCGAACGATGCGTCGGCACTGTTGATGTTGGCAACGATGGCCAGGTTCAGGCCATTGCCGGACAGTGCACCGTCCAGGGTGCCGGCACCGAAGTCGGCATCGAACGTGCCGCTCAGCAGGTTGCTGCCGTTGAACTTGTTCAGACCAGCCACGGTGTAGGACGCCACACCGGCGGGCAGCGTGGTGCCGGCGCGGTCACCGACGAAGTAGACCTGGCGGTTGTTGAAGCCACCGGCGGCGCCATCCTTGGACCATTCACCAAACCAGACATCGCCACTGCCGACCTTGACGAAGTTGAAGTGGCCCATGCCGGCGTGGCTGCCCGGTGCGCCGGTGATCGGCATGGCCAGGGTACGTACCGTCACGCCATTGACGGTGGTGGGTGCCGAGTAAGCGCTCAGGCCCTGGAAGTCCACCGGCTTGGCCTGGGACACGGTGCCGACACCGATACCGGCCTTGCCAGCGCGGTGCGGGCCGCCATTGACCTGCGATTCGCCCACCGCCACGTACAGCTCGGCATCGGTCTTGGCGCTGGCGGCACCGACGATATCGGCAGCATGCGCGGCACCGGCCAGAGCCAGCGAGGCGGCAACGGCGAGAACCGAACGGGAGATCATTTTCATGGTATTGCTCCTTGATTGAGGGAACTACGGGTACAACGCTTGAAAGTGGGAGATCAGAAGCGCGCGGTGACGCCGAGCTTCAGGGTGCGGCCCGGCGCCGGCAGCGTGGACCGTGTGGCCGGATCGACGTAGTAGCGGTTGCCGAGGTTGCTGCCGACCAGTTCGACGCTGGCATGCTCGTTGAAGCGCCAGCGCGCATAGGCATCGACGGTGGTGATGTTTCCCCAGGTGAACGGCACGTTCTGCCAGAGCAGGCCGCTGCCGCCGCTCAGCAGGCGGTCACGGTAGGCCTGCAGGTCAGGGTTCTCGTGGCGCTGGTAGTGCACGATGCGGCTGCCCAGTTCCAGGCGCTCATCGAACAGGCGCGTGCCCAGCGACCAGTTGATCGACAGCTTGGGAATGGCCTGGGTCAGCAGGTAGCCACCGACGAAGCCGTCCTGCACGCAGTTCGGCACCAGGCCGCGGTTCGCGTCCAGCAGCACCGCCGTGCTCTCGTCACACACTTCGTTTTCCAGCGTGCGGGTGATGCCCAGATCGGTGAAGAAGCGCCGGTTGTCGAAGCGCGCCTGCAGCTCGATGCCGCGGATGGTCTGCTTGTCGATGTTGTCGAACAGGAAGTTGCCGTCGCGCTCGATCACGTCCCGGGTCTTGTGCACGTAGTAGGCCAGCTTGACGTCGGCATCGGCGGTGTTGCCGAACAGGGCCGACAGGTTGTGCACGTAGCCGATCTCGTAGTTGTAGGCGTGCTCGGGCTTGAGCGCGTACAGCGGATTGAGGCTGCCGGAAAAGGCGATGGTGCTTTCGAACATGCTCGGGAACCGCACTGCTTCGCTGTAACGCACGTAGGCGCGCGCGGCCGGAGACAGGTGAGCCGTGGCCGAGAAGGTCGGCAGCCAGGCATGGTCGCGCCGGCGGCTGTTGCGCCCATCCACCGGCCGCGACTGTACGCTGTTGCCGATGTTGCAGACCTGGTCGCTGCCGGCAAACACCGGCTGCACGCCGGGAATGGCCGCCACTTCGCCATTGAGGCAGGGGTTGCCTGCGCGCGTGTAGTTGCCATCGGCATCGGGCAGCCAGGGCCGGGTATGTTGCACCGGGCGCGGGGTCTCATACGGCGCCAGCAGGTTGCGGATGCTCTGGTCGATGAACCAGCCCATGCCCCGCTTTTCCCAGACGGCGCGGCGCGCTTCCAGTGCATCGATGCGTGACTGCAGGTCTGCCGGACGGGGCAGCAACTCGTTCACGGTGTACTGCGCTTCCTTGCCACCTACGCCCTTGGTCAGCAGCTCGGGGTGCGCCTCGAGGAAATCATCGAAGGCCCAGTAGCGGCTGTAACGCACGCCTGCGTTGAGGGTGAGGAAGTCCACCGGACGCCACTCCAGGGTGAGGTAGCCTTCGCCCTCCTGGCGGCGCCCGGCACGCGGGAACATGCGCCAGCCATCGGTGGTACCGAAATACGGATCGGTCGAGCCGAGCTTCTCGTACTGCCAGTTGCCGCCCACGGTCAGGTCCAGGGTCGAATGCAGTGCGAAACGGTTGCTCAGGATCAGGCCGGTGCGGTCGTTGCGCGCGTTGGCCAGCGCGGTGTTGCGCAGGATCGGGCTGGCGTCCGGGTTCCATGCCGGGTTGCCCACCGCGAAGTTGGGAAAGCCACCGGCGGTGTAGGTGTCGCTTTCCGTTTCCGTGCGCCACAGGTTGGCGTACAGGTCCAGCCAACGACTGCCGGCTGGCTGGAAGCGGTACTCCAGGTTCCAGGCATCCGAATCGACGCGGCTGAGCGGCCACTGGATGCGCCCATAGTCCGGCGCGGACAGGATCCGCGACGGCATGATCTCGCCGTAGTGCGACAGCGTGCGCCGCCAGGTGGCCTTCAACTGCTGGTCGTCGTTGATCTGCCAGCTGCCCTTGACCAGCCACGATTCCTGCTCGCTGGAGGTGTTGGGCACTTCATCGCCCGGCTTGAAGTAGCGCGCCAGCGTGGTGATGTAGTCGATGCCCTGGTATTCGTACTTCTCGCGCGGGTCCTGGTCGTAGTAGCCGCTGCCCTTGCTGCCGGAGAAGTAGTTGCCGCGCTTGCGCCAGGCGTAGGCGGCCATCAGGTCGACGTTGTCGCCACGCACGCCCAGCGCCAGGCGCCAGGCCTGGTCCTCGCCATCGAAGGGGTTGTTGCCACTGCGCGACTTCACCGGCACCACCAGGGTGCGGTCGTCATAGGGCGAGTTCGGCGAGCCCTGCGGGAAGCCGGGTACCGTGCGGTAGTCCTCGCCGGTATGCAGCCGCGGCAGGCGCGGCGCCACCGCATTGCTGCTGCCTTCGATCTTCAGCTCCCCGCCAAAGCGCTCACCGGCCGCAACAATGTCGTCAACATCGATGGTCTTGATCACCAGCGCGCCACCGATCCCGCTGTGCACATCGCGCACCAGCCCTGGCCCCTTGATGACCTGGATGCCACCAATCAGGTTGGGATCGATGTAGTTGCGGTTGCTGACGCCGTTGTAGCCGCGCCAGACGGTCAACGCCTGTTCGCCCCCGTCGATGCTGACCGGCACCCGCCCCGGCCCCTGGATGCCGCGGATGTTGATGTCCAGCGCGCCACTGTTGCGCGCATCGCCACTGAACACGCCGACCAGATCCTTGACCACGTCGGCCGGGTTGGAGCCGCGGTAGCGTTCCACCCGGTCGCGCCCCGAATACCCCGTGGTCAGGTCCAGCGCGAACACATCATCGTAGCCGCGCCGATCGCGGGCCTCGCCCCCTTCCGACTGCAGGCGACCGGCCACGTCCAGTGTCTCGGTCACCCGCACCCCTTCCCCCTCACCCGCCTCCGCCGCGGCACGCAGGCTCCAGGTGCCGTCCATGCCGCGTTGTGCGCGCACCCCGCTGCCGCGCAGCAGCTGCTGCAGGGCCTGCATCTGGCTGTACTCGCCACTCACCGCACTGGAACGACGGCCTTCCACCAGGTCACTGCGGAACACCACCTGGGCATCGGCCTGGCGGCCGAACGCACGCACGGCATCGGCCAGCGGCTGCTCGGGAATGGCGTACTGGCGCAGCGGCGCGACGACCGCCGGTTGCGCCTGCGCGGTCGGCACCCCGGCCAACGGCAGCAGTACGGTGGAGATGGCCAGGGCCAGGACGGTGGCGCGACGGTGACAGGCGGATGCCGTGGACGGCATGGACAGGAACTCCTCAAGCGGGGCGGAACCGCCGGCACATCCGGTGCCGGTGGCATGTCTGGCTTGAGGAAAAACGGTGTTTCGCTCTGGCTATACCTCTATAGACAGCCGCATGCGGCGACTGCCCACGGTTTTTTCATGTTTTTTTCATGTGGCCGATCCAACGCTGCGCCAACCGGGCTTCACCAGACCACCAGCGCCCCGCCGGGCAGGCGCTGCACGCGCAACCCGGCCTGTGCAGCCACCGCATCGATGCCCGTTTCCGGGTGCTGCAGGTGGAACAGGCCGCTGACCCGCACGCGGGCACCCTGCCCGCCCAGCACCCAGACCGGTGCACGGCGGTAGCGCCCCAGATCGGCAATGGCCTGTGCCGCCGGCAGATCGTCGATCACCACTTCACCGCGCCGCCACGGCGCTACGCCATCGGGACCTACCTGCTGCAGCGGTTGCAGCCAGCGCCCGTCACGGAACACACGTGCCTGCCCCGCATGCAGGCGCTGCACGCTGCCATCGCCCGGGCGCACATCGACCACGCCCTCGCTGACCTGGGTGGTGACCGTGCTGTCCTGCATCGACACGCTGAACGCGGTGCCGATGTCATGCACCTTGCCACCCGCCGCCTCGACCTGGAACGGCCGGGCCTCGTGTGCCACCTGGAACCAGGCCTGGCCGCGCAGCAGGCGCAGGTGCCGTTGCTGGCCATTGAACTCGATGGCCAGCGCGGTACCGGCATCCAGCACGGCAGTGCTGCCATCTTCCAGCTGCACCACGCGCGGCGCATCGCTGCTGCGCAGGTCGCTGCGCGCCAGCAGCATTGCGTGCGGTGCGGCGGCAACCATCAACACCACGGCAGCGGCCGAGGCCAGCAGCCACGGCAGGCGGCGGCGCGGCGCCAGCGGCCGCAGCCCTTCGCGATCGGCGGTCAGCCCGGGCAGCGCGGCCAGCACCTCGGGCCCGGCGGCATCCAGCCCCTGCCAGAAGGCCTGCTGCTGGCGCCAGGCCAGTGCATGGCACGGATCGGCCTGCAGCCAGCGCTGCAGGGTTCGTTGCTGGCGTTCGGGCAGCGGGCCTGCACTGCACCGGATCACCCAGCGCAACGCCTGCCTGGCCTGACGCGGCGAGGGTTCGGACGTGGTCATGGTTGTGGCCTGCCGCACCGCGAACGGGTGCGCTTTCCTGTTGTGACAACGGCGGGCGCGATCTGCCCACGGCAATCGCCGTTCATCGCCGTGCTCCCTGCTGGTGCTGCTGGATCAGCAGCGCCGCGCGCAGTACGTGCTTGCCGACCAGGCTCTTGGAAATTCCCAGGCGCGTGGCGATCTCGCGCTCGCTCAGGCCCAGGTAGCGGTTGAGCACGAAGCACTCGCGCACCTGCCCGGGCAGCGCCAGAATGGTCTGGGTGATCTCACGCAGCTGTGCCTGGTCCAGCGCCTGCGCCTCGCCATCGTGGCCGGCCCCGGCCATGTCGGCGGCGTACTCGGCCATCGCGCGCCGTTCGCGGGCATCGGCCTGGCTGCGGTTGAGCGCGTGGTGATAGGCCATCCGGTACAGATAGCCACGCGGCTCCAGGATGGGCGGATCGCCGGGCACGCTGCTGGCCTTCAGGTACAGGTTCTGCAGGGTGTCCTCGGTACTGGCCGGGTCGAGGTAGCGCGCGATGAAGCGAGACAACGCACGGCGCTCGCGGATCAACAGCTCGACCAGCGCCAGGGCATTGGGAGACATAGGTGCCAAGGCCGGACC
The DNA here is from genome assembly GCF_030985895.1 of Stenotrophomonas sp. Sm6012. Lineage (NCBI taxonomy): Bacteria > Pseudomonadati > Pseudomonadota > Gammaproteobacteria > Lysobacterales > Lysobacteraceae > Stenotrophomonas > Stenotrophomonas sp. Sm6012. Next base: position 61,257 of record NZ_JAPTFX010000009.1, read on the forward strand.
GGGGAATGATGGGCGTGATGGCGACGGTCCGGAGGTGAATTGTGGGCTGCGTGGCCGCAGGCGGCAAGCGAAGGCCGGTCGCGCGGCACCAGGATCATCCACGCATGGCGTGGATCTACCAGGCGGCGGATCCAGTGGATCCACGCCATGCGTGGATGCGGAGCCTACGGTTCATCCAACGCCTCGAAACGCTCGGCGAGGTAATCGAGCAGCGCCCGCACGGCCGGCAGCAGTCCGCGCCGCGACGGGAACACGGCGTGCACGATGCCGTGCTTCGGCACCCACTCGGGCAACACCGGCACCAGCGCACCACGGGCCAGCTCCTCGCTGATCATCATCCGCGGCAGCATCAACACCCCCACCCCTGCAACCGCGGCGGCGCGCAGCGCGATCATGTCATCGCTGACCAGGCGCGGGCGATGGTGCACGCTGGCCTGCACACCGCCGGGCCCGGTGTACTCCCAGACGTGCTGCTGGCTGGGCGATGCCAGATCGACGCTCGGCATCGTCGCCAGGTCGGCCGGCACCTGCGGCGTGCCGAGCTGATCCAGCAGCGCCGGGCTGGCACTGGTGCACCAGGCGCGGCGCGCCAGCACGCGCACCACCAGGTCGCTGTCCTCCAGCGGCGGCGGCCGCACCCGTATCGCCACGTCCACGCCCTCGCCCACCACGTCCACGCGGCGGTTGGTGGCCTCCAGCTGCACCGTCACCTGCGGGTGCAGGGCCAGGAAGTCGGCCAGCATCGGGCCGATGCGCGCGTGCAGGATCGCGATCGGACACGCCAGGCGTACCGTGCCGCGCGGCTCGGCACGGGACAGTGCGATCGCCTCTTCAGCGGCCTCGGCCTCGACCAGCATCGCCTTGCAATGGCGATAGTAGTCCTGCCCGACCTCGGTGACCGAGAAGCGCCGCGTCGAACGCTGGATCAGCCGCACGCCCAGACGTTCCTCCAGCAGCGCGATGCGCCGGCTCAGTTTCGACTTGGGCATCGCCAGCGCCCGGCCGGCCTGCGAGAAGCCGCCGTGCTCGACCACCATGGCGAAGTAGAACAGGTCGTTGAGATCGCAGCGGCGGATATCGGCAATGAACACGGGGCGAATTCCTGCGCGCAAGGCTTGGGTCCATTGTTCACCAGATAGGACTATGACGGCAAATAGTGGCGTCTACCGGCCTCATTGTCTCGGCGATATCGTCTCACGCAACGAAGAACAGCGGCCGGCAGCCCCGGCCAGGAGGTCGCCATGAAGCATGTCACCGGTACCTACAGCGCGCCCCGCCAGCACTGGGTGGGCGACGGATTCCCCGCCCGCTCGATGTTTTCCTACAACACGCACGGCCAGCACCTGAGCCCGTTCCTACTGCTGGACTACGCTGGCCCGTACAGCTTTGCGCCCAGCGACACCCCGCGTGGCGTCGGCCAGCATCCGCATCGCGGTTTCGAGACGGTCACCATCGTCTATGAGGGCGAAGTCGCCCATCGCGATTCAACCGGGGCCGGCGGCACCATCGGCCCGGGCGACGTGCAGTGGATGACCGCTGCCTCGGGCATCCTCCACGAGGAATTCCATACGCCGGAATTCAGCCGGCGCGGTGGCACGCTGGACATGGTGCAGCTGTGGGTGAACCTGCCGGCCCGGGACAAGATGGGCGCGCCAGGCTACCAGACCCTGCGCGACGCAGGGATTCCCTCGGTGGACCTGCCTGAGGGCGCTGGCCGCGTGCGGGTCATCGCGGGCACCTTCGACGGCCACGCCGGCCCAGCGCGCACCCACACGCCGATGGATGTCTGGGACATCCGCCTGCGCCAGGGCCACCACGCCGAACTGCCGGTGGCCGATGGCCGCACGCTGGCGCTGGTGGTGCTGAAGGGCTCGGTGCGGATCAACGGCGGCCCGCCGGTCGGCGAGGCACAGCTGGTCACCTTCGACCGCACTGGCACGGACGTGTTCGTCGATGCCGACAGCGACGCCACGCTGCTGCTGCTCAGCGGCGAACCGATCGACGAGCCGGTGGTGGGCTATGGCCCGTTCGTGATGAACAGCCAGGCCGAGATCGCGCAGGCGGTCAACGACTTCAACAGCGGCCGCTTCGGCCAGATCGCGCAGTGAGCGCTTCAACGCGGCGGGCCCCGGCCCGCCGCCATCAACGGGCCAACATCGGCCCTTCCCCCACAGGAGACTGACCATGAGCACCCCCGCCAACTTCAACGGCGCCCGCCCGGTGATCGATCCGGACAACGCCGCGATGCTGCTGATCGACCACCAGAGCGGCCTGTTCCAGACCATCGCAGACATGCCGTTCAGCACCGTGCGCGCCCACGCCACTGCACTGGCGAAGATGGCCACACTGGCCGGGATGCCGGTGATCACCACCGCCTCGGTGCCGCAGGGCCCGAATGGCCCGCTGATCCCGGAGATCCACGACGCGGCCCCGCATGCGCAGTACGTGGCGCGCAAGGGTGAGATCAACGCCTGGGACAATCCCGAATTCGTTGCCGCAGTGAAGGCCACTGGCCGCAAACAGCTGATCATCGCCGGCACCATCACCAGCGTGTGCATGGCGTTCCCGTCGATCGCCGCCGTCGCCGACGGCTACCAGGTGTTCGCGGTGATCGATGCCTCGGGCACCTATTCGAAGATGGCCGAGGAGATCACCCTGGCGCGCGTGGTGCAGGCCGGCGTGGTGCCGATGGACACCGCCGCGGTGGCCTCGGAGATCCAGCGCAGCTGGAACCGCGATGATGCGCAGCAGTGGGCCGAGGTCTACACGAAGATCTTCCCGAACTACCAGCTGCTGATCGAGAGCTACCTGAAGGCGCAGGACGTGCAGAAGCACCACGAGCCGCTGGATTCGCAGCGCAGCTGAGCGCGCAAGGCGGTAGAGTGCAACGCGTCGGGCATGGCCCGGCGCTACAGAGGAGATCCCCATGGCCTACGCACGCATTGTTTCAACCGGCGGCAACTACCTGCACCACATCAGCAATGGCAGCTTCGATGTCGATGCGGACGAGCCCGCAACGCTGGGCGGCCAGGGCAAGGGCTTCGCTCCGTTCGACCTGTACCTGGCCTCGCTGGCGGCCTGCACCGCCATCACCCTGCGCATGTACGCGCAGCGCAAGGGCTGGGAGCGGGGTGAGTTCCATGCCGAACTACGCTCCGAGCGTGACGAGGATGGACGCTTCCACGTGCACCGCGTACTGCATGCCAGCGCGGAGCTGAGCGATGCACAGTGGCAGCGGTTGCTGGAGGTAGTGGAGAAGACCCCGGTGACCCTGGTGATGCGCGAGGGTGCACGCATCACCAGTGAGCGCGGGGGTGCGGCGTAACCCCATCCACGCGTGGCGTGGATCCACTTCAGCGCCGTGAATGCAGCACGGTGCGCTGGCGCATGGCGTTGAACTCCTGCTCCACCTGCTGGATGTCCTCGGCCTGGAAACCGGCCGCATCCAGCAGCTGGTCGGCAGCCGCCGCCGCCAGCGGATCGTCATCGCGCTGGCGCCAGCAGCGCGCCGGCAGGAAGTAGCCCACTTCGCTGCGCCCGCGCATGATCACCACCGGCCGGCCGGCATACAGCAGGAACTCCGCCAGATGCTGGCGCAGCCCTTCCACCGATACATAGGCCGGCCCGATACCCAGCACCTGGCTGGACGGTTCAGGACTTTCAAACAGCTTGCGACGGCTCATCCACTCCTCCTTTGGTGCAACGCGTGGTCTCCTTTCCTTAGACGGGCGCATCGCTGCGCCCCCGCCACGCCCGGCGTGATCTGCATCACGCGATCCGGCTAGAAGCCGGTATTGAACTCCAGCTGGAACACGTCAATCGACAGCGGCGCACCGGACACTTCCTTGGCCGCCATCCACTTGCCGCTGATCCAGCTGCGCGCATCCAGCGCGTAGGCACCGCCCACGTAGTAGCCGCGGGCATTGGTGCCACCCAGGTGGAAGTTGGGGTCGTTGTAGGCATCCGGCAGCGCATCGGCCTCGATGTGCTTGTAGCCCAGCAGTGCCTGCCACTGGCCCTTCTCCCTCAGCTCGGTGGCACCGAAGGTGGCCTGCACCATCCATGCGGTATCCCCACTGCGGAAGGTGTTGATGCTGGCGGTGCCGCCCGCGTCGTAGTTGTTGACGATGCCATTGTTGGCACGGCTGAACATCGCCTGCTTGTCGTAGGCCAGGTTGCGGATGTAGTCACCGTCCAGGCGCAGGCCGATGCCCTGCGCCAGCTGCGTATCCCAGCGCAGGTTCAGCGTGGCCAGGCGGAACGCCGAGGCCAGGCCGACGTACTGCGGGGTGGGCGTGTTGGCCGGGTCCAGCGGATTGCGCGCGATGTCGCGGATCAGCATCAGGGTGTTGCCCTTCTGCATGAAGGCCGGGCGCGACCAGTCGGTATCGCAGCCCACCGCACCTGCATACAGCGCGCATGGCGAAGACAGGCGGCCGCTGATGTTCTTGAAGTCGTAGTAGCCCAGCGCCGCGCGCAGCGCGTTGTCATCGCTGAAGCGCCAGTTCACGCCCACCTGCGCACCGGACAACCACTTGTTCTCGTTCGGGGTCTTGACCCGGCTCTGGCTGGGTGAACTGTCGGAGGTGTACTCCAGCGGCACCACCGCCAGGTTGCCGAACAGGTCGATGTCACCGCCGTCGAAGTCGTACTTAAGGTTGGCGGCCAGGCCGTCGAAGTTCAGGTCGTTGGAGAACAGCGTATCGCTGGTCCAGAACGGATTGCCGAAGCGGCCACCACGCACCGTCACCCAGTCCGCCGGGCTGTAGGCCAGCCAGGCCTGGTCCAGCCACACTTCCTTCTTGCTCAGGCCACCGCCCAGCTGTTCGGTGGTCGACACCGGGCCATTGCTGCTGCCGCTGGCCAGGCGCACGCCGGCGGTGGTGTGCTGGCCGATGGTCGCTTCGATGCCCAGGCGGGCACGGATGCGCCACAGGTTGCGGCGGTCCTGGCGGCTGTTCAACAGCGGCGGCAGCTGCAGGTTGGTGTTGGTGTTGGTATCGAAGCCATTGCCGGAATTGATCGCCGGCCAGTTGCTCACGATGTCGCTGTTGCGCTCGGAATAGAAGCGCGATTCGCTGCGCACGCGCATGTCACCGGTGACCTTGATGCGCTTGGTCCATTCGGCCACTTCGTTCGGCGCCGCCCAGCCTTCCGACTTCGCTTGCGCCATCACATCCTGGCGCACCTCGTCACGGATGCCGTCGCGCACGCTCTGCGGCACGTAAGGCACGCGCACATCGCCGGCTTCCAGGGCCACGCCGCCGCTGGCAGGCGCGCTACCGCTGGCGGCGGTGCGTTGGGCGGCGGCCGCCTCGGCTTCGGCCTGCACCAGCAGCGCCTGGCCGTCTTCGGGTTTCAGCGCGCCGCTGGCGATCAGGCCCTTGATCAGCTTGACCATGGTGGTTTCTGCGGCCATCGCACCGGCCGGGGCCGCCAGGCTGAGCAGCACGGCGCAGCACAGCAGCGCCCGTCGGGCCGGCCGCGGGCGGCGGGAGTCGGTTCGTGCGCGGTCGTGGTCGTTCATCACGGTTCTCATCGAAAGAGTGGAAATCACGGAAGTCGGGAATCAGGCCCCGGGCCGGCGGCCCTGGATCAGGACGCGGGCGGGGAAATCGAGCGACGGCGGCGGTGCCTGGTCGACCCTGCCGATGCGACGCAGCGCATCGAGCACGGCCGCATCGGCCTCCTCGTTGCCACTGCCACGCACCAGCTCGACCTTCTCCAGGCGGCCATCGGCGGCCAGCCACACATTCACCTGCAGCTGGAACGCCAGGCGCTTGACTTTGTCGTCGCGCGCGATCGCCTGCTGCATCAGGTAGCCGAGGTAGCGGCCGTAGGTGGCATTGCCGGCCCCGCCACGGCCGACGCCGGACGCACCACCGCCTGTGCCGGACTGGATACCGAAGTTGTCACCGCCGGCCTGTGCATCGGCATTCATCGTTACCGGGTCGGCGTTGTCCGGGGTCGGCGTCGGTTCTTCCGCCGGGGTCGGCTGATCCAGCGGCTCCGGCTCGGGTACCGTCTCTTCCGGCGTTTCCGGCTCAGGCGGCTTTTCCGGCGGTGGCGGGGGC